>NZ_SDFT01000229.1:0-10630 GCF_004916815.1 Pantoea sp. R102 | reverse complement strand
CCAGCGGCTTCACGCTGAAACGTTTCATATCTCATTTCCGTACTCAGCCCATTGAAGAGTGTTCAGCGGATGTATACAACAGAACTTGTATACAAGTGCATTTTTTATCCATGTCACCAACACCGGGAAAGACCATGCAAAGTACAGATACTGAAATTGAAAAGCGGGTGATCCGTAAACTGTCGTGGCGACTGATTCCGCTGCTGATTGGCTGCTACGTTATTGCGGTGATCGATCGCGCCAATATCGGCGTGGCCGCCCTCACCATGAATGCCGATCTCGGCATCAGCGCCGCCAGTTTTGGCCTTGCCGCCGGTTTGTTTTTCCTGCCTTACGCCATCCTCGAACTGCCCTCCAATCTGTTGATGGAAAGGGTGGGCGCACGCTGGTGGATCGCCCGCATTATGGTGACCTGGGGCATCATCTCCGGTGCGCATATGTTTGTGTGGAGTGAAAACAGCCTCTATGTGATGCGCGCGCTGCTGGGTGCCGCTGAAGCCGGTTTCTTCCCCGGCATCGTGTTTTATCTCACCCTGTGGTTTCCGGTGGCGTGGCGCGGACGCATCATCGCCTCGTTTATGACCGGCATTCCGATCGCGCTGATTATAGGCACGCCGGTTTCCAGCCTGTTGTTAGAGCTGCACGGATGGCTGGGGCTGCGCGGCTGGCAGCTGATGTTTCTGCTGGAGGCCATTCCGGCGATTGTGCTGGGATTGATCGTCCCCTTTGCGTTGCCCGATCGGCCGGAAGATGCCCGCTTCCTCAGCGCAGATGAGCAGCACTGGCTGGTGACAACACTCGCTGCTGAGCGGCAAAAACTGCCGTCGCGCGGCCATGGCGGTCTGCTGAAAGCGCTGTTCAGCCCGCTGGTGTTGTTGTTCAGCCTCACCTATTACGGACTGGCGAACCTCAACGGTGCGGTGAGCACCTTCCTGCCGCTGATCATCAGCGAAACCGGCTTAAGTCATGTTCAGACCGGGTTCATCACCATCATCCCTTACGTATTTGGTCTGGCCGGCATGCTGGTGCTGGGACGCATAGCCGATCGCCCCGGGTCGCGACTGCTGGCCAACTATCTGGCGCTGATCTTCTCCTTTGTCGGGCTGTTATGCGTCGCGTGGTTCGATAACTCGCTGGTGAAAATGATGTTTTTGTGCTGTTCGGCATTTGGCTTTTTCGGCGCGATGCCGGTGTTCTGGGGATTGCCCGCGCAGTTTATCCCGGCGTCCGTGGTGGCGGGTGGCCTCGCCCTGATCAATGCGCTGGGCAGTATTGCCAGTGTGGTGAATCCGTGGGTCATCGGCGTGATACGCGACCGCAGCGGCAGTTATAACGGCGGATTTTACTGGCTGGCGGCGATGGCGATGCTCTCGATCATTACTCTGAGCATCATCTTTCGTCGCCAGCGTTTACCGGCTTATCAGGCCAGCAATGAACAACGTGAGGGGCAGTAGTATGAAGATTATTGATGTCCGGTTACTTCAGGTGAAAGGCGTGATGCCGGGAGAGGGCGATTTCTGGGAGGAGCGTCTCGCGCGTCCCACCGATGTCTATGCGCAGTTTCGTACTGTGAATAATCATGACGGTGGCGTTCAGCTGGAAGATGGTTTTGCCATTACCACCGTGTTTCTTGAGATCGTTTCTGATGAGGGCGTGGACGGGCTGGCAGGGCCGGTGCCGCATGCCGTTGCATCAATCATTCATGGCCAGCTGCGGCCGTTGTTGCTGGGTCAGGATTCGCGCGACACCGAGCGTTTGTGGGATCAGATGTACCGGGCGCAGATTCATGGGCGTCAGGGCGATGGCATGCTGGCGATCAGCGCGGTGGATTGTGCCTTGTGGGATTTGCGTGCCAAATGGATGCAGCAACCGGTGTTTCGCCTGCTGGGCGGTTCGTTACAGGAAGAAATACCGGCATACGCATCGATGCTGGGCTTTGCGGTGCAGGATATGGCGCAGGTGCACGAGCGGGCGCTGGAGTATAAGGCGCTGGGATATCGCGGACAAAAATGGTTTTTCCGCCACGGCCCGATGAGCGGCAGGGAAGGGCTGAAGAAAAACATCGAACTGGCAAAAACGCTGCGCGAAGCCGTAGGGGATGATTACGATCTGATGTTTGATTGCTGGCAGTCGATGGATGTGACGTATCTGCTTGAACTGGCAAAGGGCATTGAGCCGTATCGCCCGCGCTGGCTGGAAGAGTGCGTAATGGCTGACAGAATCGGCAGTATGCAACGACTCAAAGATAAACTGTCCATCCCGATGGCGGGAGGCGAACATGAGTACACGCGCTGGGGCTTCAAACGCTTCTTTGAATCCGGGGCGCTGGATGTGATTCAGCCCGATATTTACTGGTGCGGTGGGCTTTCAGAAACGTTAAAAATCGCCGCTATCGCCACCCTGTACGATCTGCAGGTGATCCCGCACGGTCATTCCAGCATCGCAACGGCCCATTTCAGCACCACGCAATCGCCGATCCACACGCCTTATCAGGAGTATCTGGTGAAATGGAACGATATTCATCAGTACTTCCTGCGCGATCCGCTGGTGCCGCAGAACGGGTTAATCCCGGTACCGCAGGGACCCGGCATGGGCATGGCACTTAATCCAGCGCATATCCAGCAGCAGACATACTTGTTCACCTCATAACCCAACGCTCCCTCAAACAGGCCTGTTATTGTTTGGGGGATCTGTCTCTTGTATACTACAAAACACAGTGCTCATCGTCATTCTGACCCCCTAAATGCTCGCTGTTTAAAGGACGCTCGCCACGCTATGCCCGCCGATAAACTCATCATTGACTGGTCATCGAAAAACATCCTCCGCCCGCAGTCACTGAGCAGCATTCTGGCCGATCATATTCGTGACCTGATCGTGAACTGCCAGATTGCACCCGGTGCATTAATTTCCGAGAACGATATTGCCACCCAGCTTAACGTGAGCCGGACGCCGGTAAGAGCGGCGCTGCAAAAGCTGGAGATGGAGCGTCTGGTGCAAATTATCCCGCAGCGCGGCACTTTTGTGTTTTCGTTTAATGAGCGGGAGATGCGCGAAACCTGTGAGATGCGGCAGATTCTGGAATCAGGCGCATTAAAGCTGGCGCTGCAACACGATCGTCAGGCGCTGATCGCGCGCCTGAATGAACAGCTGGCGCGTGGACGCGATGCATTACAAAACGCGCCGGAGACCTACCGCGAAACCGATGCGGCGTTTCATATGGCACTGATTGAAGCCAGCCAGAATAGCGAGCTGGTCGGTTTTTACAAAACCAGCATCAACCGCATTCGTGCCTTTCTCAATCACCTGACGCGCACGCCGGATGAGTTTCAGGGTTCGCAAAACGATCATGAGGCGATCGTGGCGCGGTTAACTAATTACGAGGATGAACAGGCGCTGGAACTTCTGCACTGGCATCTTGGCGGCATTATGCGCATGTTCCAGCGGTCGGTGGCGGACACCGACTCAGCCAGTTAACCGGCATCCCTTCGCAGTCAGAACATCGCTGAAAAGCGATCACGCCTCAAGCGCTGCAACCACCGCCAGACCCGCCAGCTCCGCGCTGGCAAGCAGTTGCTCAACACTGTGACCCTGACGCGCTCTGGCAGAAAGTCCGGACATCACGGTACTGACAAAATCGGTCAGGCGCGGTGCGTCCTGTGGGTAGCGGGCCGCGATATAGCGCCGGATGGTATCCTCAGCGGCGCGATGAAACACCCTGGCCGCCTCACGCGCGTGCTGATCCTGACAGCGGATCCCTTCCAGCACCAGACAACCCGCACACACCTCATCCCGGGCATAATGCAGCGCCGCCGCTTTCAGTAATGCATCGAGGGCTTCGGCCACCGGGCGGTCGTCGCGCAGTATCTCAGCCAGGGGAATCGAGCCGGTAGCTGCGTAGCGATCGAGAACGCGGGCATACAATCCGGCCTTATTACCGAAGGCGCTGTAAAAGCTCGGCGGATTGATGCCCAGCGCGTCAGTGACATCGGCGACGCTGACGGCGTCATAACCTTTGGCATGGAATAACCCCTGCGCGACCGCTACGGCGTGTTCGGGGTCAAAGTTACGGGGACGACCAGGTGATTTCATATTTTATAGTGCTCGCTACAAAATTGCGTTGACATTAATTCGGGCTCATTTTGTAATGCATACTAAGAAATCACACGTGGAGATGCAAATGAGCGTATTTAAAGATAAGCAGGTTCTGGTTCTGGGCGGCAGTCGCGGTATTGGTGCGGCTATCGTGCGTCGCTTTGCTGATGAGGGAGCCAGCGTGACCTTCACCTTCTCAGGTTCGCCGGAGGCCGCCGAAAAACTGGCGCACGAAACCGGTTCGGCTGCCGTTCATACCGACAGCTCAGAGCGCGATGCGGTGATTGCCACCGTGCGCGACAGTGGACCACTGGATGTGCTGGTGGTTAATGCTGGCATCGCCCTGTTTGGCGATGCGCTGGAACAGGATCCGGACGCGGTCGATCGCCTGTTCCGCATTAACATTCACGCGCCGTATCATGCTGCGGTTGAAGCCGCCCGACAGATGCCAGCCGGCGGCCGCATCATCATTATCGGTTCGGTCAATGGCGACCGCATGCCGATTCCCGGTATGGCGTCTTATGCGCTAAGTAAATCCGCTTTACAGGGGCTGGCGCGCGGCCTGGCGCGGGATTTCGGCCCGCGCGGCATCACCATTAACGTGGTGCAACCGGGCCCGATTGATACCGATGCCAATCCGGAAAATGGTCCGATGAAAGATCTGATGCACAGCTTCATGGCCATTAAACGCCATGGCCGTTCTGAAGAGGTGGCGGGCATGGTGGCGTGGCTGGCAGGACCCGAAGCCGGTTTCGTCACCGGCGCCATGCACACCATTGATGGGGCGTTTGGCGCATAACATCAGTGTCTGAAAAGGGCGCTGACCACCGCGCTAAATACCGAACCGGTGGCAAAAGCGTGTTCGGTCATGTGCTCTTCATGGCGAATATCAGCCAGCCGCCGCAGCGCCGCCTGCGCGCTGGCTGCATTAATTTCTTCATCCAGCTTGCTGTAACCGTCCGCCATCAGCAGTCGGGCACATTCCACATCCGATCGCTCCAGCGTGGCGATAACCTGTTGTTTGCGGTAAAAAACGTAATCTGTCATAAGTGCATCCTGTTGCTGTCATCGTGATTATGCCGCGGAGGCGATGGTTTAAATCAGGTAGACATCGCACCCTATTTATCGCGCAACACATTGCGTCGCGATCAAAACGTAGCCGTTATAAACAATTCGCAGCATAGCTGTTTCTTCCCGCACGTCCGGCAACCTATTTTATCAGCCCGGCCCTTCGCTGCCCGCTGCCAGCAGTGGCACCACAACATCACTGATCGGCGTAGCAATAGCATGCTGACGGCCATAGCGCTGTACCACACCATTGCGGGTATCCCACTCCAGCGGGCGGTTGGCCTGGCGATCGGCCAGGATCGAGGTGCTCAGATCGGGCGGCGCGCGGTGAAAGCCATCAATAATTTCCTGCGGCACGCTGTCGTCCAGCACCGCGCCGGCCGCGCGCGCCACCGTCAGGCACTCCTGTAAATAGGCTAATCCCAGCTGCGTGATATCGCCGCGGCTAAACATGCCGGCGCGACGGTTGGCCAGCACCATCAAACCGGCGGCGGCATTTTGTAACAGCTTGCGCCAGGCGATGGAGAGAAAGTCGGCGGCCAGTGCCACCTCGCAGCGCGTGTCGCGTAGCGCATCCACTACGCGCGCGGCCTGCGGCACATCCGGCAAGGTCAGGCGAGGCTGGGCGCGCAGCCAGACTGACGCATCCGGCTCGCGTTGCGCCGGGAACCACACCACCGAAGGTAATACAGTGGCGCCGTTGACATAAGGCGCCAGCTGGCTCTGCTGCTCGACGCCATTTTGCAGCGCGCACACCACGGTTTTTTCATCGCACAGAGTGGCCAGCCACGCGGCGCTGTCCGCGACCTGGGTGGTTTTAACCGCCACGAACAGCAAATCGCAGCGTTGTGTCACGTGCGAGGCATCATGCAATACCGGACCAGGCACGCTGATTTCTCCCGCATCGTGGCGCAGCGTTAACTGGGCATGGGCCGTGCGGCCGCACAGCAGCGGGGTGCGCCCGGCTTCATGCAGCACCGCCGCGACGGTGGTGCCAATTGCACCGGGGCCCAGCAGGGCGATTTTACAACGTTCAGACATGCTGCCATCTCCTCATCGCTTAACCGATCATCAGCGTGCCGAGTGCAATCACCGCACACGCCAGCATTTTCCTTACCGTTAATGCTTCACCGAGAAACAGCGCGCCCAGCACGGCGGCAAACAGCACGCTGGTTTCACGCAGCGCCGACACCGCGCCCATCGGCGCTGCCGTCATGGCGTAAATGATGATGCCGTAGGCCAGCAGCGAAACCAGGCCACCCGCCGCGGCGCTCAGCACGCCTGGACGCCACTGCAGCAGGCTTTTGCTGTCGCGCAGCGCGATGTAGACCGCCGGCATTAATATGCCCCACAAGCTGCACATCCACGCGGTATACGCAAACGCATTGCCGGCAACGCGCACGCCCATGCCGTCCACCACGCTGTACGCGGCGATAAAGGCACCGGTCGCCAGCGTGTAGCGCAGGCCCGGCAGCGCCAGTTTGCCGCCGCGCAGCGCCAGCGACACAATGCCAGCGGACACCAGCACAATGCCGCACAGCGTAGTAAAGGCGATGTGCTCGCCGGCAAACAGCGCGGCGGCGCAGGTCACCAGCAGCGGCGACGATCCGCGCGCAATCGGATAGGTCTGGCCGAGATCGCCGCTCTGGTAGCTGCGCACCAGGCACAGGTTATAGCCGACGTGCAGCAGCGCCGAAAGCAGCGCATATTTCCAGCTGGCGCGCGCCGGCAGCGGCAGAAACAGCGTACTGAGCGCACACACCAGCGCGATCGCCACGCACATAATGGTCATTGACCACAGGCGATCGGATCCGCCGCGCAGTAAGGTGTTCCAGCTGGCGTGCAGCAGCGCGGCGCACAGCGTTAAGACAATAATGTAATCAGACATAGGCTGATGCTATGCAGCCGCAAAAGGATTGGAAAGCGAAGATTTATCATTGCGCTATGAGTAAATACTCATACTTCACTGATAATCCTGCTGCGCCTGACGTGATTCGGCGAGCAGCCAGCGTCGAAAATCAACGATGTGCGGCTGGCTTTCAATGCCCTGCGGACAGACGAAATAGTAGGCGGCGGGCGAGGAAAACGCGACGTTGAACAGCCGCACCAGGCTACCGTCGCGCAGCTCTTTTTCAACGTGACCGCTGCGCGCCAGCGCCACGCCTTGCCCCAGCAGCGCGGCTTCCAGCGTCATATTGGTGTCGGCAAAACGTACGCTCTCCTGTAAGGCATCCAGCGTCAGGCCGACCTGTTTAAACCAGATCTCCCACTTTGGCACCAGATCGGCGCCATCACGCATCAGCAGCGGGTAGCGCAGCAGTTCTGCCGGTTCCTGCGGCGTGCCGAAGCGCTGCAGCAGCGCCGGGCTGGCGACCGGAAACAGCTGTTCACGAAACATAAATTCGCTGTGCAGCGCCGGATAATTGCCATGGCCAAAGCGGATCGCCACATCAGAATCCTGGCGCGAGAAGGTAATCGCATCATCGGTGCTTTCCAGCGTCACCAGAATTTCCGGATGCTGGCGCGTCAGGTCCGGCAGGCGCGGCAACAGCCACTTCAGCGCAAATGAATAAGTGGTGTTTACGCGCAGCCGCACGCGGCCTTTCTGCTCGCGCAAGTCGGCTAAGGTGGTTTCCAGATTACTGAAAAACTCGCGCACAATCGGTGCCAGCGCCGCGCCGGCTGGCGTCAGACTCAGTGTTTTGCCGCGCTGAAAGAGCTGCACGCCCCAGATCTCTTCCAGGTTTTTGAGCTGATGGCTGACGGCGCTTTGGGTGATAAACAGCTCTTCCGCGGCGGCGGTAAAGGTCGGATGGCGCGTCGCCACTTCAAACGCGCGCAGCATAGCGGTAGGCGGTAACTCTCTCATCGGTGCAGCCTTGTTTTATGAGCGTTCACTCATGATAGCGGAATCGTCTGTTCACTCACGAAACTTATTCACCCACCCCCCAGCTTCGCCTCTCAGCCTGTCAGTCTGCTAACAGTGGCCGACACATTCATCACTGAATCGGCGGCCAGCTGAATGGTTGGTTATTTACCGCGTGGCGGTTTTAATCCGCCGCCGGATATGGCTCCCGCTGCGCTCGCGTCCTGACGCTGATTAACTATGTTTATCACTCAATAAAAGAATGGGGTGATGAAATGCGAAATCGTGTATTTAGCGCGCTGGCGTTATTGTTATTATCCGGCTGTGGCGCGAATAACAGCGCCTCGCCGGTTACGGCACCTGGTGCGCCGGAGGCGGGGAAAACCGCGCTGCTGGAGAGCGGGGCGGCGGCGTTGCAGTCGCGGCCGCCGATTGAGGCGATCAATACGTATCTGGATGGTTTTCATTATTACTGCGGAAATCAGCAGGGGCAGATGGAGGCCCATCACTACGTCACCATTCTTAATGACGATGTGATGCAGGCGGTTATTTTTGACGGTAACAAAAAAGACGCCAAATTAATGGGCGTGGAATATATCATCAGCGAACGTTTATTTAAGCAGCTACCGGCGCAGGAAAAACAGTACTGGCACAGCCATCGCTATGAAGTGAAATCCGGTACGCTGATTGCGCCCGGCCTGCCGCCGGCCGCAGAGCATGCGCTGATGAGCAAAATCGTCAACACCTACGGAAAAACCTGGCACACCTGGCATACCGACCGCGATAAAACGCTGCCGCTGGGCGCGCCGACGCTGATGATGGGCTTTACCGCCGACGGTCAGCTCAATCCGGCGCTGCTGGCTGACCGCGACAAGCGCTTTGACGTCGATACCGCGACAATCCGCGCCGACCGCGCTGATATCGCCGCCCATCCGGTGGCGGCGGGTGCCGACCATTGCCGGCGCGTGCATCCGTAACCGGTGATTCCGGCTCACTCGTGATACATCTGGCTGCGCCCACCGTCGATCAGGATATCGGTGGCATTGATGAAGCGCGCCTCGTCGCTGGCGAGAAACAGCGCGGTGTAAGCCACTTCATCCGGCTCGCCGATGCGTTTACACGGCAGCAGCGTCGCCTGACGCGCGCGCTCGGCCTGCGGATCCGGACAGCTCGCCAGCCAGGCTTCAGCGGCTGGCGTCATGATCAAACCGGGCGAAATACTGTTTACGCGGATGCCCTGCGCGGCGTACTCCACGCCCAGCGAACGCGTCAGGCCGATCAGCCCGTGTTTGGCCACCGGATAAGGGAACGCGCCGGGAATGATTTTGTGCCCGTGCACTGAGGCAACGTTAACGATGTTGCCGTACTGACGTGCCAGCATCGCCGGCAGGACGCTGCGTATCAGGTTGTAAGGTCCTTTCAGATTGATGTCCATGCAGCGCTGCCAGTCATCCTCGTCCAGCGTCAGCGGATCGCGAAAAACGTTTACGCCAGCGCAGTTGATCAGGATATCAATATCCCCCAGCGCCTGCTGCGCCTGCTGTACCGCGCGGCTAACCTGCTGCGGCTGCGTGACATCGGCTGCGCAGGCCAGACAGCGCTGGCCGGACTGCTGCTGTAGCTGCGCCGCCAGCGCTTCGCTGCTGTGTGCGTCGCGATCGAACAGCGCCAGGCGGGCGCCTTCGCGCGCAAACAGGGTGGCGATGGCGCTGCCGATGCCGCTGCCGGCACCGGTAATGATGGCGGTTTTATTGGCTAAACGTGGGGACATAGTCGCTTCCTTATGAGGATGTCGGGAGAATCAGCCAGTCGGCCAGCTCAAGGGTATTATCGCCGCGCTGCAGGCGAATCAGCGGCCAGCTGTCGCTGCGCGTGAGCGGCACCAGCCCGCTGCGGCTGAGCAAAAAAGTGTCTTCGCTTTTCACGCCGCTCAGCGTCGGGTTCCACGTCACGGCGATGTCGGGCTGCACCTCGCCGCGACTCTCCGGGGTGATAATCCAGTCGCGGCAGCCGTAACCGGCCGGACCGCCCTGATGATGATCGCGCCACGCCTCAGCGTGACCGTGGCGTTGATAAGCCTGGGTGATGTCGGCAAAAACCGCTGACCAGCTGCGCTGCGCCTGGGTGGCATACAGCATATCGGCGTGGATCTCCGCCAGCGTCACGATGCGCTGGCGCAGCGCCGCGTCGGGTTCGCCGAGATGCACCAGGCGCGTCAGGCTGACATGCAAACCGTGCCGTTCGGCACCGAGGGTGATCAGCATCATGCGCTGCAGCGTTTTGCGCGTCGGCACCGGATGTTTAAATGCGGCGATGCGCTCATCGGCGGCCACCAGCGTGCACATCGGGCGAATGCCGCGCGCCAGACAGCCGGCGGCAATCTCGGCTTCGACCTGCCATTCGCTCACGCCCGCGCGCAACTGGCGCGCCACCGTTTCGACAATCTGCGCCGTCTCCTGTCCCAGCGTGCGAAAGCGCTGCTGTTCCGCTGCGCTCAGCCCCTGGCGCAGCGTAATCATCTGCGGCTGGATATCGCTCAATCCTGCCATGGGCGTATCGCTGCCGATATGGCCCGCCGGCAGCACGCTGCTCAGCGACTGATAC
>NZ_SDFT01000228.1:0-11834 GCF_004916815.1 Pantoea sp. R102 | reverse complement strand
GTGGCGCTGGTCGGTGAATCCGGCTCGGGCAAATCCCTGACCGCGCGTGCGCTGATGGGCCTGCTGTCGCCCGCGCTGCAGCTGCAGGCTGACCAGCTGCAGGTGGCGGGCGCAGACGCCCTGCACCTGCGCGAGCGCGACTGGATTGGCCTGCGCGGCGGCAAAGTGGCGATGGTCATGCAGGATCCGAAATACGCGCTCAACCCGACGCGCACCATTGGCTGGCAGGTTGAAGAGCCGCTGGTGCTGCACCGCAAGCTGAGCCGTGCCGAGCGCAAAGAGAAAGTGTGCGAGATGCTGGACGCGGTGGGCCTGCCCGAGCCGCGCCAGCTGATGAAGCGCTATCCGCATCAGCTCTCAGGCGGCATGGGCCAGCGCGTGATGCTGGCGATCGCGCTGATTACCGATCCCGATCTGCTGATTGCCGATGAGCCGACCTCGGCGCTCGATCACGCCATGCGCGATCAGGTGCTGGCGCTGATTCGTCGTCTGGTGGAGCAGCGCAATATGGGCCTGCTGCTGATCAGTCACGATCTGCAACAGGTTTCCGAGCACTGTCAGCGGGTGATGGTGATGTACAAAGGCCGCCTGCTGGACACCCTGCCGGCGGCGCAGCTGTCAGACGCCAGCCATCCTTATACCCGCACGCTGTGGGCCTGCCGTCCGGGTAAAGCGACGCACGGCGAACGCCTGCCGGTGCTGGATCGCGCGGCGCTGGAGAAGATGCATGATTGAATTAGCTAACCTGAGCGTCTCGCATAAACAGGGTTATGAACTGCGCACCGTGGTGCACGATGTGAACCTGCAGGTGGCGGCCGGCGAGTGTTTCGGTCTGGTGGGGCCTTCCGGCTGCGGTAAATCGTCGCTGCTGTGGGTAATGGCCGGACTGAATCCGCACTGGCACGGCCAGATGACGCTGGCGAATACCGCCGTGCAGCCAGGCAAACCCTTTACCGGCCAGCTGCGGCGCGATGTGCAGATGGTGTTTCAGGATCCCTACGCTTCGCTGCATCCGCGCCACCGGCTGCGCCGCACGCTGGCGGAACCGCTTAAGCTGCTGCGACGCGACAACATCGACGATCGCATCAACGCGGGCTTCCGCCATGTCGGGCTGGATCCGGCGCTGGCGGATCGCTATCCGCATCAGCTGTCCGGCGGGCAGCGTCAGCGCGTGGCCATCGTGCGCGCCCTGCTGCTGGAGCCTAAGATCCTGCTGCTGGATGAGCCTACGTCGGCGCTGGATATGTCGGTGCAGGCCGAGATCCTGAATCTGCTTAACGATCTCAAACAGAATGATGGCCTGACGATGGTGCTGGTCAGCCACGATCCTGACGTGATCGATCATATGTGCGATCGCGCCGCGCGCATGGCGCAGGGCCGGATTGTTGGTTAGCATGGCATGAGCGCAACGCGGCGCAGTTTATCCCGAAGGTAGATTGCGCCGCTGCCCAACAGCCATTCAGTCATCTAAAGGAACACCGTATGACGGTAAAATTACGTCCGCTGGAGCGGGAAGATCTGCACTTTGTCCATCAGCTGGATAACAATGCCAGCGTGATGCGCTACTGGTTTGAAGAGCCGTACGAAGCGTTTGTGGAGCTTTCTGACCTGTATGACAAGCACATCCACGATCAGACCGAGCGGCGCTTTGTGGTGGAACACGACGGGCAAAAAGCCGGGCTGGTCGAGCTGGTGGAGATCAACCACGTGCATCGCCGGGCGGAGTTTCAGATCATCATCGACCCGGCGCATCAGGGCAAGGGCTTAGCCAGCAGAGCGGCAAAGCTGGCGATGGATTACGGCTTTTCGGTGCTCAATCTCTACAAGCTGTATCTGATTGTCGATCAGGAGAACGAGAAGGCGATTCATATCTACACCAAGCTCGGTTTCGAGGTGGAAGGCGTGCTGAAGCACGAGTTTTTCATCAACGGCGAGTACCGCAACACCATCCGCATGTGCATTTTCCAGCAGCAGTACCTGGCACAGCATAAATCCGGTAATGCGATGGTGAAACCTACCGCGCAATAATAACCATCGGCACGAACCGTAGCGGCGCAATTTATTGCGCGTATTTAACTAAGCGCGATAAATCGCGCCGCTACGCATCCGTGCAAATTAACCGCCGCGTGCGCCGACCACGTTGAGATGCGGCTGCGGGTGCGCTGGCTTCAGGTCATACATACCACCATAAAACGGATCGACCACCAGCCAGCCTGGGAAACCGAGCAGCGGAATATTGCCCAGCACGTACCACAGGTTGGCGCTGGCCTCGATGGGCAGCGTCAGCGGCACGTAGCCCGGACTCTCCAGCATCACCTGATAATGTTTCTTACCGAAATAGGTGCCATTGGATTTCGCCAGATCCACCGTCTGCGGCGTATAGCCCTGCGCCACCGCGCGGCCGGTTTCATCCTGCACGGTGAAACGCGCGCCCTGCGGCACAGAGTCAATTTTTACCGGTTGCGTTTCGGTGCCGACAATCGTGGCACAGCCGCTCAGCAGCAGCGCGCAGGCGGGAAGAAGATGTCGCAGGTTCATAGCAGGTCCGCTTCAGAATCAGAAAGGACAGTCTAAACTGCCCTCTCGACCTTTTCACTCGCCTCAATCGCGCTATCAGTGGCGCTTTTCTGCGCTTTATTACGGTTGACAACAGGCGGCAATCGCCGCGATATCCTGCGGCGTGGTGCGGCAGCAGCCGCCAATCAGCCGTGCGCCCGCCTGTTGCCACTCGGGGAACTTATCGTGCAGCGTGCAGCCAGACGGCGCCGAGTGCCAGCTTTTGCTGACCGCATCATACTGCTCGCCGGAGTTAGGATAGACCAGCAGCGGCTTGTCCGTCAGCGCCTGTAGCGTTTGCAGCGCCGGCGTCACGCTCTCCAGCGCCACGCAGTTGAGGCCGACAGCGACCACCTGCGGCGCGGCATTGATGACTTCCGCCACCTTGCTCAGCGGCGTGCCGTCACTCAGGTGTTGCGCATCGCGCAGCGTGAAGGAGAACCACGCGCTGCTGTGCGGAAACTCCGCCAGCAGGCTAATCAGCGCCTGAATTTCACCAAACGACGGCAGCGTTTCACACGCCAGCAAATCCACGCCCGCCTCCAGCAGCGCCGCCACGCGCGGACGGTGGAAATCTTTCATTTCGGCAGCCGGCAAGGCGTAGTCGCCGCGATACTCGGCGCCGTTGGCCAGATAAGCGCCATAAGGACCGACCGATCCGGCCACCAGCAGCGGTGCCTGGCTGCCTGTGGTGGCACGATAATCGTCGCGCGCCCGCTGGGCCAGCGCCACGCTCTGGCGGATCAGCGCGCTGGCCTGGCCGCTATCCAGTCCACGGGCGGCGAAGCCCAGCGGCGTCGCCTGATAGCTGGCGGTGATCGCCACATTAGCGCCGGCGGCGAAGTAGTCATAGTGCACCTGATAAATCAGCTCGGGATTTTCCATCAGCACTTTGGCTGACCACAGCGTATCGGCCAGATTACAGCCGCGCGCTTCCAGCTCTGTCGCCAGCGCGCCATCCAGAATCAGGGTATCAGTGTGGGTCAGGGCCGCAGCGATGGGGTTACGCGACATCATCGGTCTCCTTAGCGTTGAAAGCGTGTTGGCGTTTTTGCGTCAGATAATAAGCAGCGTAGCAGAACAGTACAAAAGGAATGCCGCACCATAGCGCGATGCGCTGTGACGGGTCAAAGGCCAGCCCGATGCACGCCAGCAGACACAGGGTAAATCCGAGGATCGGCACCAGCGGATAGAACGGCGCGCGGTACGCCAACTGCTGCGGCGCATTGCCCGCCTGCAGATAGCGGCGACGGAACATGTAGTGTGAGGCGCAAATGCTCAGCCACACCGCCACCACGGCAAAGCCGGAAATCGCTGACAGCGCCACAAACACCGTATCCGGGGCGATCACGCTGGAAAACAGCGCCAGCAGGCCGCCGAGCATACTCACGGTGATGGCCAGCTGCGGAATGCCACGCCGGTTGACCCGGGCAAAGCAGCGCGGCAGCGTGTTTTCATTGGCCAGCGACCACAGCATCCGTCCCGAGGCGTACAGTCCGGAGTTTGCCGCTGACAGGATCGCGGTGAGGATCACGAAGTTGAAAATATCCGCCGCGTACGGGATGCCTATCTTTTCGAACACCAGTACGAACGGACTTTTAACGATGCCCGCCTGATCCATCGGGATCAGCGCGGCCAGCACAAAGACCGTGCCGATAAAGAAGATGATCAGGCGCGCCACGGTGGTGCGAATCGCCAGCGGCAGCGCTTTCTGCGGCTGCTCGGTTTCACCCGCCGCAATGCCGATGAGCTCGGTCCCGGAGAAGGCAAAATTCACCGCCACCATGGTCATCAGAATCGGCAGCGTGCCGTGCGGCAGCCAGCCGGAAGCGGTCAGGTTATGTAATCCCGGCGCCGCGCTGCCGTCCTTCATCGGGATGAACCCCAGCATCGCCGCCGCGCCCAGCACGATAAAGGCAATGATGGTGATCACTTTGATGATGGAGAACCAGAACTCTCCTTCGGCAAAGAAGCGCGTCGAGACACTATTCAGCAGATAGATGGCGACACAGAACACCAGGCACCACAGCCACACCGGCACCGTCGGGAACCAGTACTGCATGCAGAAACCGGCGGCGGTCAGGCTGGAGCCGAGCGCCACCGTCCAGGTGAGCCAGTAGAGCCAGGCCACGGTGTAACCGGTCGCCGGACTGAGGTAGCGCGCGGCGTAGACGTGAAACGCGCCGGTTTCCGGCATCGCTACCGCCAGCTCGCCAAGACACACCATCACCAGCCATACCACCAGCGCACCAATCAGATAGGCCAGCAGCGTGCCCGCTGCGCCGGTGGTGGAGATGATGTAGCCGGTGTTGAAAAACAGCCCGGTGCCAATCACGCCGCCGAGCGACAGCATCACCAGATGCCGCACCTTCATGCTGCGCTTGAAGTTTGCCTGCGAAGGCGTCGGTTCAGTTTGCATTCTTTATATCCATATGGACGTCTAAACTTCTATATGGACACAGAGTTATACGCATCCGCGCGGCAATTTGCAACGTGGGAAAAGGTAAGGATTGGGAAAGCGTGTGCGGCCCCGCCGCGACGGGGCACACCAGTCAGGCGCCGAAGACGCCCTGCAGATAACGCTCAAGCGCCATGCGCGAGCTAAAACCGTGGGGAATACCGTAGTGCTCCTGCGAATCTCCCATCAGGTAGAGAGGGAACTGCGTGTAGTGGTCGCAGGTTTTCATCTCTGATGCGGGTTCAGCGAAATGCTGACTTTTTTCTTTCAGGGTCGGATGAATGATCAACGCTGTGCGCCCCATGCGGGCTTCGCGATTCACATAGACGTAGTTTTCGCCACGGCGATAACCATAAGTTTTGGGTGTCAGGACGTCCATTTCGAATCCTGCTTTTTCCAGTACGCGCGCTACCTCATCCGGACGTAAATACATGCTTGCTCCTCTCTTCTCACAGCCCCGCAACCTTACATCAGCACGACAGCACAGGACATTCGGAATTTCCCTAAAGCCTGGCACACGGCTGCGTTTAGTCACGTTTCGTCTACACTTAGTATTACGTTTTAAGTCAAAGGGAGCGAAAAATGTTTAATCGAACCAGCAAAAACGATGACATTGATATCAATCAGGATGTAAACGAACTGGCCGATTCGCTTGAAGCCTTACTGAAATCTTACGGCAGCGAAGCCAAAGATGAAGTGGATAGCGCACGCAGCCAGGCGCAGGCCCTGCTGAAACAGACGCGCGCTAAACTCAACGGCAGTGGCAACCGCGTGACTCAGGCCGCGCGCGATGCGGGTTATCAGGTGGATGCCTACGTGCATGACAAACCGTGGTACGGCGTGGGCATCGGTGCCGCCGTCGGTCTGGTGCTGGGCGCACTGCTGATGACACGCCGCTAAATCGCTAAAAATCATCAGGAGCCTCGCGCATGCGGGGCTTTTTTTTTGCGCGTCACTCCGCATTAGCGCGCCGGTGCGGCGGCTGTCAGCTGGTTAAAATTGCCGCAAAACCCTTTACAAAAATTTTTTCCCTGCGCCAGGGCGCATCATCGCTGGCATTAGCCCTAATCTGACTGCTTAAATCACAAAACCCTATATCTGGTGGGCTTGACCACCAATACCACTACATCTAGTATTCAACACATCAACTCGCTACCAGATGTCAGCAGGGACGACGTTCGCAGCAAAAGGGTTTTTGCTTCGTATCTCGCAACCTGACCACAACCAGAGGGAAATACGAATCATGCGCATTATTATTTACACTAAGAGCCAGTGTGTCCAGTGTGACGCGACCAAAAATGCCATGGATCGCAGTGGCATCGACTACCAGCTGATTAACCTCGATACCCAACCGGAAGCCATCGATCAGCTCAAATCGCTTGGCTATCGCCAGGTGCCCGTGGTGATGACGCACAACGACCACTGGAGCGGCTTCCGTCCCGACAAAATCGCCGGCCTGCGCCAGCTCGCTGCCGTCGGGGGATAAAGCGATGTTTCCACTGGTCTATTTTTCCAGCCAGTCGGAAAACACGCACCGGTTTATCACCCGTCTCGGCCTGCCTGCGCGGCGTATTCCGCTCGACGCCACGCAGCGCCTGCACATTGACCAGCCCTACATTTTAGTGGTGCCGAGCTACGGCGGCGGCAGCGCGCGTGGCGCAGTGCCGAAACAGGTGATTCAGTTCCTTAATGATGACGCCAACCGGCGCGGTATTC
The DNA here is from genome assembly GCF_004916815.1 of Pantoea sp. R102. Classification (NCBI taxonomy): domain Bacteria; kingdom Pseudomonadati; phylum Pseudomonadota; class Gammaproteobacteria; order Enterobacterales; family Erwiniaceae; genus Pantoea; species Pantoea sp. R102. The sequence goes on along the minus strand of NZ_SDFT01000228.1, from coordinate 5,104 downwards.
GCGGTGTGATTGCTGCGGGTAATCGCAACTTTGGCGCGGGCTTCTGCCTGGCGGGCGACATCATTGCGCAGAAATGTCAGGTTCCCTATCTCTACCGCTTTGAGCTGATGGGAACCGCCGACGATATTGCCCATGTTAAAGCGGGAGTGACCCAATTTTGGCAACGACAGACACCCTGAACAGCACACAGCTGGACTACCACGCGCTCAACGCGATGCTGAACCTGTATGACGCCGAAGGCCGCATCCAGTTCAGCAAAGATCATGAAGCCACACGCCAGTTTTTCCTGCAGCACGTCCAGCCCAACAGCGTGCCATTCGACTCGCACGGCGAGCGTCTGCGCTATCTGGTGGCCGAAGGCTATTATGAAGCCGGGGTGCTGAACCAGTACGATTTCGCCTTCCTGTGCCAGCTGCACGAAGAGGCTGACGCCTGGGGCTTCCGTTTTCACACCTTCCTCGGTGCGTGGAAATTTTATACCAGCTACACGCTGAAAACCTTCGACGGCAAACGCTATCTGGAAACCTTTGAGCAGCGCGCCTGTATGGTGGCGCTGACGCTGGCGCGCGGTAATGAAACGCTGGCGCGGGAACTGCTGGCCGAGATGCTGAGCGGTCGCTTCCAGCCGGCTACGCCCACCTTCCTCAACTGCGGTAAACAGCAGCGCGGCGAGCTGGTCTCCTGCTTCCTGCTGCGCATTGAAGACAATATGGAGTCGATTGGCCGCGCGGTGAATTCGGCGCTGCAGTTGTCGAAGCGCGGTGGCGGCGTGGCGTTTCTGCTCTCCAACCTGCGTGAATCCGGCGCGCCGATCAAGCGCATTGAAAATCAGTCGTCCGGCGTAATTCCGGTGATGAAGATGCTGGAAGATGCATTCTCCTACGCCAATCAGCTTGGTGCGCGTCAGGGCGCGGGCGCGGTGTGGCTGAATGCGCACCATCCGGATATCCTGCGCTTCCTCGATACCAAACGTGAAAACGCTGACGAGAAGATCCGCATCAAAACGCTGTCGCTCGGCGTGGTGATTCCGGATATCACCTTCCAGCTGGCCAAAGAGAACCGCGATATGGCGCTGTTCTCGCCTTACGACGTTGAGCGTATTTACGGCAAGGCGTTTGCTGATATCAGTATCAGCGAGCACTACGAGGCGATGCTGGCCGACGATCGCATCCGTAAAACCTTCATCAAGCCGCGCGACTTCTTCCAGACGCTGGCGGAAATTCAGTTTGAGTCCGGCTATCCCTACATCATGTATGAGGACAGCGTGAACCGCAGCAACCCGATTGCCGGTCGCATCAACATGAGTAACCTGTGTTCGGAGATCCTGCAGGTTAACAGCGCCAGCGAGTATCACGACGACCTGAGCTATCGCCGCGTCGGCAAAGATATCTCCTGTAACCTCGGCTCCCTGAATATCGCCCACGCCATGGATTCGCGTAATCTGGCGCAAACCGTGGAAGTGGCGGTGCGCGCGCTGACGGCGGTTTCCGAGATGAGTGACATCACCTCCGTGCCGTCGGTGGCGGAAGGCAATCGCCGTTCGCACGCTATCGGTCTCGGGCAGATGAACCTGCACGGCTATCTGGCGCGTGAAGGCATGGCTTACGGTTCGCCAGAGGCGCTGGATTTCACCAACCTCTATTTCTACTGCGTGACGTATCACGCCCTGCGCACCTCCAACCTGCTGGCGCAGGAGCGCGGCACGAGCTTTGACGGCTTTGCGCAGTCGCAGTACGCCAGCGGTGCCTATTTCGACAAATATACCGAACACAGCTGGCAGCCGCGTACTGCCCGGGTGGCGCAGATTTTTGCCGATGCCGGCATCGCCCTGCCCGACCAGGCGGACTGGCAGGCGCTGCGTGCGTCGGTAATGCAGCACGGTTTGTATAACCAGAACCTGCAGGCGATTCCGCCGACCGGTTCCATCTCTTACATCAACCACGCCACGTCGAGCATCCACCCGATTGTGTCGCGCATTGAGATCCGTAAAGAGGGCAAAACCGGCCGCGTGTATTACCCGGCTCCGTTTATGACCAATGACAACCTTGAGCTGTATCAGGATGCCTATCAGATTGGTCCCGAAGCGATTATTGATACTTACGCCGAAGCCACCCGGCACGTCGACCAGGGCCTGTCGCTGACGCTGTTTTTCCGCGATGACGTCACGACGCGCGATATCAACAAAGCGCAGATCTACGCCTGGAAGAAAGGCATCAAAACCCTCTATTACATTCGACTGCGTCAGATGGCGCTACAAGGCACGGAGGTACAGGGCTGCGTTTCCTGTGCACTGTGATGATGACTATGCAACTTAAACAGATTCAGGCGATTAACTGGAACCGCATTCAGGACGAGAAAGATCTCGAAGTGTGGAACCGTCTTACCAGCAACTTCTGGCTGCCGGAGAAAGTGCCGCTGTCCAACGATCTGCCGGCATGGCAGTCGCTCGACCCGCAGCAGCAGCAGCTGACGATTCGGGTGTTTACCGGTCTGACGCTGCTCGACACCATTCAGAACGTCATTGGCGCACCGGGACTGATGGAAGATGCGCTGACGCCGCACGAAGAGGCGGTGCTGTCGAACATCAGCTTTATGGAAGCGGTTCACGCGCGCTCTTACAGTTCGATCTTCTCCACGCTGTGTAACACCGCCGACGTGGATGCCGCCTACCGCTGGAGTGAGGAGAATACCGCCCTGCAGAACAAGGCGAAAATCGTGCTGGATCACTACCGCGCCAGCGATCCGCTGAAGAAGAAAATCGCCAGCGTCTTTCTGGAGTCGTTCCTGTTTTACTCCGGCTTCTGGCTGCCGATGTACTGGTCAAGCCGCGGCAAGCTGACCAACACCGCCGATCTGATTCGACTGATTATCCGTGATGAAGCAGTACACGGTTATTACATCGGCTATAAGTACCAGAAAGCGCTGGAAACCGTTGACGACGCGCGCCGCGCTGAGCTGCAGCAGTTCGCCATCGATTTACTGCTGGCGCTGTATGAAAACGAGGTGGTGTACACCGAAGCGCTGTATGCCGACGTGGGCTGGGCTGAAGAGGTGAAAACCTTCCTGCATTACAATGCCAACAAGGCGCTGATGAACCTGGGTTACGAAGCGCTGTTCCCGGCGGAGCTGACGGCGGTGAATCCGGCGATTCTGTCGGCGCTGTCGCCCAACGCCGATGAAAACCACGATTTCTTTTCGGGTTCCGGTTCGTCCTATGTGATGGGCAAAGCGGTCGAAACCGAGGACGAGGACTGGAATTTCTAGTCGCGTGCGGTGCACAGTAAGGGGTTGCGCATTTGCACTGTAAGCGGTGCGCATCAATGCGCACCCTACGGTTGGGTTAATCATGCCCTACGGCAGTTATGTTGATGCATCTGTAGGGTCGGCATTCATGCCGACCGGAACGCGCCCCAGCGGTTAGGTTGATGATACATCCACAGGGTCGGCATTTATGCCGACCAGATTAATTTCATGCCGATTCCACCACGCTCCGACCATTCATTTTCCTTTCCAGCATTCTCGCCATCCCCCCGAAATAACGTTAATTCCGCGCGTGATTATTTTATCTATTTAGCGCCATTCATCGTCGGAATATTTCGCCTGACTAAGCGTGATTTATCCGCCTTCCGGCAATAATTCTGGCCGAAACCGGTTTAATTTCACAAAAAATTCAGAAAAAATTTACCCCGTCTCATCCCTTGCAGGCACTGGAATTAGCCACTGTCGCGCCATACGTGTCACGCCAGATATTTCCGTCAAGGGTTGTCAGATAATCTCACTATGCTACGGTATAGGCGCTTAAATTTACGCAGGGTACAACAAGAAATAGTCAGACATTTAACCAGGAATTTCATTACTGCATGGCAATTAAACTCGAAGTAAAGAATTTATATAAGGTATTTGGCGATCATCCCGAAAAGGCATTTAAGCTGATTGAAAAAGGCGAGAGTAAAGAGAGTATTCTGGCGAAAACCGGCCTCTCACTCGGCGTCAAAAATGCCAGTCTGGCCATTGAAGAAGGCGAAATCTTTGTCATTATGGGGCTGTCCGGCTCCGGCAAGTCCACTATGGTTCGCCTTCTCAATCGTCTGATCGAGCCGACACGCGGCCAGGTGATTATTGATGGCGTCGATATTGCCAAAATATCCGACGCAGAATTGCGTGATGTGCGCAGAAATAAAATCAGCATGGTATTCCAGTCATTCGCACTGATGCCGCACATGACGGTGCTAAATAATACCGCGTTCGGCATGGAATTAGCTGGCGTGGCGCTGCAGGAGCGGCAGGAAAAAGCGCTCGACGCGCTGCGTCAGGTCGGACTGGAAAATTATGCTCACGCCTGGCCCGATGAACTCTCCGGCGGAATGCGTCAGCGTGTTGGATTAGCCCGCGCACTGGCGATTAATCCGGATATATTGCTAATGGACGAAGCCTTTTCCGCACTTGATCCATTAATTCGCACGGAAATGCAGGATGAACTGGTAAAACTGCAGGCGAAACATCAGCGCACCATCGTGTTTATTTCCCACGATCTGGATGAAGCCATGCGTATTGGCGACCGCATCGCCATCATGCAGGGCGGCGAAGTGGTGCAGGTCGGCACGCCGGATGAAATCCTCAATAATCCGGCCAACGATTATGTGCGCACCTTCTTCCGCGGCGTGGATATCAGTCACGTCTTCAGCGCCAAAGATATCGCCCGCCGCAGCGCCGGCGCGCTGATTCGTAAGGCCGCCGGTTTCGGTCCGCGTTCGGCGATCAAACTGCTGCAGGATGAAGACCGCGAATATGGCTATGTGCTGGAGAAACAGAAATTCATCGGCGTCGTCTCCACTGACTCGCTGAAAGCGGCACTCGCCGCCGGTGAAGGGCTGGATAACGCCCTGCTCGACGCACCGCTGGCGGTTCCTGCCGATACCTCGCTCAACGATTTGCTCTCTCACGTCGCGCAGGCACCCTGTGCGGTGCCGGTGATCGGCGAAGAGCAGCAGTACGTCGGTATCATTTCCAAAAGCACGCTGTTACGCGCTTTAGATCGTGAAGGAGCCCAGCCATGAGTGCACAAAACGCCAATCCATGGGAAAGCGCCAGCCAGACCAGCGCA
>NZ_SDFT01000227.1:0-10625 GCF_004916815.1 Pantoea sp. R102 | reverse complement strand
ATTCACGGCACCAACGCCGATTTCGGCATCGGGATGCGCGTCAGCTCCGGCTGTATTCGTTTGCGCCCGGACGATATCGAAGCGCTGTTCAACAGCGTGCCGCAGGGTACACGCGTACAGGTGATTAACCAGCCGATCAAATATGCCATCGAGCCCGACGGCAAACGCTACATTGAGGTACACCAGCCGCTGTCGCGTAATGAACAGGACGATCCGCAGACCATGCCAATTGCGCTGAGTGCGCCGCTGAAAGCCTTTATAAAGAGTGCGAAGAGCGACAGTGCGCTGATTAAGGCGGCGATTGAACGTCGTTCAGGCATGCCGGTGCTGGTGAGCAGTGGGGAACCGGTGAGTGAGGCGACGCCGCTGCCGGCAGTGCTGCAGACGCAGCAGGGGGCAACAGGCGGTGCGCAAGCCACCATCAGTCAGGCGCAGGGCGAAGCCGCTGCGACACCGTGATTCAGGGCCAGCGGACGGCAGAATCCGGACAAAAAAAATGGTGCCACAAGGGCACCATTTTTCAAACCAGAACTCTTACTTACGGTAAGAGTGAGCCTGGTTGTCCAGACGCTGGTTAGCGCGAGCTGCGTCGTCTTTAGCAGCCTGAACGTCAGAACGGATTGCGTTCACGTCGTTGCTCAGCTGGTCAACTTTAGCGTTCAGAGTCTGAACGTCTGAAGACAGCTGGTCGATTTTAGCGTTGCTTGAGCAACCAGCCAGCAGAGTTGAACCCAGGATTACCGCGCCCAGTACCAGTTTAGTACGATTCATTATTTATACCCTCTAGATTGAGTTAATCTCCATGTAGCGTTACAAGTATTACACAAAGCTTTTTAAGTTGAGAATAAATTTTTGATGAGAACATGCTTAAATTTGATCGTTCGCTCAAAGAAGCAGCGTTTCGCAGAACATGATGAAAATATTTAGCGAAAACAGAGAGATTTAATCGGATTAACCTTAATTCTGCGGGATATTGAATAGTTATTATCGATTGGAATTTTCCGCTTTCTGTCTCAGGCGCGGAATAAAAAAAGCGCCCCGAAAGGCGCTCTTTTAAATAAACATCACCGGCTAGATCAGAGTACATGCACCGACGCGGTGTTGGTGGTTCCGCTCGGTACCAGCGCACCCGAAACCATCACCACGACATCGCCTTTCTGCGCGTAGCCACTCTGCAGCGCCATCTCTTTGCCGATGCGGTAGAAATCATCGGTCGAGGCGATTTCGCTCACCAGACGCGTTTCAATCCCTTTGCTGAGAATCAGCTGACGCGCGGTGGTCTGGTTAGTGGTCAGGGCCAGAATGGTGGCATCCGGGAAGTATTTACGCACGGATTTAGCTGACTTACCGCCTTCGGTCGCCACCACAATCACCGGCGCTTCCAGTTTCTCAGCGGTCTCAACGGCGCCACGGCACACTGCTTCAGTGATACGCAGCTTGCGCGAATCCTGCAGGGAATCGATGCGCGATTTCATCACGCGATCGGTACGCTCGCAGATGGTCGCCATGATGGTGACCGACTCCAGCGGGTATTTACCCTTGGCGCTCTCACCGGACAGCATCACCGCGTCGGTACCGTCAAGGATGGCGTTGGCCACGTCGCCGGCTTCAGCACGGGTAGGGCGCGGGTTCTTGATCATCGAATCCAGCATCTGCGTCGCGGTGATCACCACTTTGCGCGCTTTATTACACTTCTTGATCATCATCTTCTGCGCGAAGATCACTTCTTCAACCGGGATTTCCACACCGAGGTCACCACGCGCGACCATGATGCCGTCAGAGGCTTCCAGGATCTCGTCGAAGTTGTTCAGGCCTTCCTGGTTTTCGATCTTGGAGATGATCTGAATGTGCTCACCGCCGTGAGCTTTCAGGTGCTCACGGATTTCCAGCACGTCAGAACGTTTACGGATGAAGGAAGCCGCAACGAAATCCACGCCCTGTTCGCAGCCGAAGATCAGATCACGCTTGTCTTTTTCCGCCAGCGCCGGCAGCTGAATGGACACGCCTGGCAGGTTGACGCCTTTGTTTTCGCCAAGGTCGCCATTGTTCAGCACTTTACACACCACGGTGTTTTCCGTGACTTCGGTGACTTCCATGCCGATCAGACCATCGTCGACCAGCACGGTGTTACCAATTTTCAGGTCTTCGGTGAAACCGGCGTAAGTAACGGCAACGCGCTCGCTGTTACCAATCACTGACTGATCGGTGGTGAAGGTGAAGGTCTGGCCAGCTTTCAGGGACACATCATTGCCACCGTCCAGTTTCATGGTACGGATTTCCGGGCCTTTGGTGTCCAGCAGAATCGCGGCCTGGCGACCGGTTTTTTCCATGACGGCACGCATGTTGGTGATGCGCTGACCATGTTCGGCATAATCCCCGTGAGAGAAGTTCAGGCGCATGACGTTCATGCCTGCTTCCAGCAGTTGAGTCAGCATCTCTTCGGATTCGGTTTTCGGACCGATAGTACAAACGATCTTGGTCTTTTTCATGTCAGATTTCTGTAAGTTGTGATGGATGATAAAGGTCGGGGTTCGATGCGCCTGGCACCGAAGTAAAAATCTGTTTGGTGTTGGTACGTTTGCCACAGAAGTAAGAATAGGTGACGACGGCTAAGCGTGCAGAGAAGTTATGCGCCGGGCGGAGAGACCGTAGCGACGGCGTTGCGCAAATGATGTAAGTGGCTGGCATAGGCACGTTAGCGCTGAAACCTTTCAGGTGGAACAACGCGGCATAGTATAGTCGCTAAGTATGCGAAAACCAATATAAAAGCAGAGGGAGAAAACCGACTCAGATCAAGGAAAGGCGAGTTGCGCAAGGGAGATAACAGCAAAAGTGGTGCGCTCTAATGGACTCGAACCATCGACCCCCACCATGTCAAGGTGGTGCTCTAACCAACTGAGCTAAGAGCGCATTTCAGAAATCTGGTGCGTCCGAGTGGACTCGAACCACCGACCCCCACCATGTCAAGGTGGTGCTCTAACCAACTGAGCTACGGACGCACTTGGTGCGCTCTAATGGACTCGAACCATCGACCCCCACCATGTCAAGGTGGTGCTCTAACCAACTGAGCTAAGAGCGCAACACGCTGTCAGGGCGACAGCGGGGACGAATATTAACGGCAGGCCGTGATGCTGGCAAGCGGAAAAGTGATTTTTCCTGACGACTGACCAGCAACTGTGCTATGCGTCGTTTTTTTCGCCATTGCGGGCCAAATAAACGCCCGCTCAGCCACTTAGCGCGCGGCGCGCGCCAGAATCACCTGCGCCGGTAAACGCTGCAGACGGCGGATGCGCCAGATCATCATCACCGCCGCCGACGTCAGACCGACGATAAATCCGCACCAGAAACCGGCCGGCCCCAGCGGTGCCACCACCCAGTCGGTCAGCGCCAGCACGTAACCCACCGGCAGCCCCAGCACCCAGTAGGCGATCAGGGTAATTAAGAAGATCGAGCGCGTGTCCTTATAGCCGCGCAGGATACCGCTGCCGATCACCTGAATCGAATCCGAGAACTGGTAGATGGCCGCCAGCAGCATCAGCTGCGCCGCCAGGGTAATCACTTCCGGATTAGCGGTATAGAGCGCGGCAATATCGTGGCGGAAGGTCACGGTAAACAGCGCGGTGATCGCCGCCATGGTGATACCCACGCCCTGACCGGTCCACGCGGCGATGCGGGCCTGTTCGGCCGAGCCCTGGCCCAGACGGTAGCCGACGCGAATGGTGGTGGCGACGCCGAGCGACAGCGGCAGCACAAACATCAGCGAGCTAAAGTTGAGCGCGATCTGATGACCAGCGACTTTCACAATGCCGAGCGGCGACACCAGCAGCGCCACCACGGCAAACAGCGTGACCTCGAAAAACAGCGCCAGCGCGACCGGTAATCCCAGCGTGAACAGGCGCGTCAGGATGGTGCGCGACGGTGGCGACCAGCGGTTATGCATGCGAATATCGCGCATGGCCGGCATGCGCTTCATCCAGAAGCGCATCACCAGATACATCACCCAGTAAACCGACGCGGTGGCGACGCCACAGCCCACGCCGCCCAGCGCAGGCATACCGAAATGGCCGTAAATAAACACATAGTTCAGCGGAATGTTGGTCAGCAGGCCGAGGAAACCCAGCAGCATCGCCGGCTTAGTCTTCGACAGCCCTTCACACTGATTACGTGCCACCTGGAAAAACAGGTAGCCCGGTGCGCCCCACAGCAGCGCGTGCAGATAACCTTCTGCTTTGGCCGCCAGCTGAGGATCAATGTCATGCATGGTGTGAATCAGGTAGCCGGCGTTCCACAGCACCACCATAATCAGCAGCGCCACGCCCGCCGCCAGCCAGTAACCCTGGCGCACCTGTTCTGCGATGCGTTCGCGTCGCCCGGATCCGTTGAGTTGCGCAACGGTTGGCGTCAATGCCAGCAGCAGACCATGACCAAACAAAATGGCGGGAAGCCAGATAGAGGTGCCGACAGCAACGGCGGCCATATCCGTGGCGCTCACCGCACCGGCCATTATGGTATCCACAAATCCCATCGCGGTCTGTGCCACCTGAGCAAGGATGACCGGGATCGCGAGGGCCAGCAATTGACGCGCTTCTGTTAAATACTTCTGCACGTATCACCTGCGTAATTTAAGAAGAGAGCGGGGCGGAATCCCCAAAGAATGCGCGACCTAGTGTAGCGGTAGCCCGCACTTCCGCCAAACATTGATCGCATTTGGCTGCGCCATTTGTGTAAAGTTTGCGCGCCGGCAAATTAAACCTTGCGGCGCAAGCTGTGATAAACTGCCACAAACTTCGCAGAGGCTGAAATTATGTTTACCGGAATTGTGCAGGGCACGGCAGAAATTGTCGCCATTGAAGAAAAAGAGTTGTTCCGCACCCACACCGTGCGCTTGCCTGCTGAGCTGCTGCCCGGCCTGGCGCTGGGCGCCTCGGTAGCGCACAACGGGTGCTGCCTGACGGTGACCGCCATTGACGGCGATCGCGTCAGCTTCGATCTCATCAAAGAGACGCTGCGCATCACCAACCTCGGTGAATTACAGGTTGGCGACATCGTGAATATTGAGCGCGCCGCGAAATTCAGCGATGAAATTGGCGGACACCTGATGTCCGGCCATATTATGACCACTGCCGAAATCTGTAAAATTATCCAGTCAGAGAATAACCGCGAAGTGTGGTTTAAATTACAGGACGCTGAGCAGATCAAATATATTCTGCATAAAGGATTCGTCGGCATCGATGGTATCAGCCTGACAGTCGGTGATGTCACCAAAAGTAAGTTCTGCGTGCACCTGATCCCGGAAACGCTGGAGCGCACCACGCTGGGCGCGAAGAAGCTGGGGCACCGGGTCAATATCGAAATCGATCCGCATACCCAGGCGATTGTTGACACCGTTGAACGTGTGCTGGCGCAGCGTGATGCCGCGGCCGCGCTGGCGGCACAAACGCTGCCGGACGCGGAGTAATCGCGAATAAAAAAGGCGCGTTAAGCGCCTTTTGTCCTGGCTCGGAAATCAACGCGCCACGCGCAAACCGCCTTCGGCGCCGCGGCTGAACACTACCTGCCATAGCTGAATATCCCGCGCGCGAAACGCACCGGCGCAGGCGTTGAGGTAATAGCTGAACATCCGTTCGAAACGCTCGCCATACTTCTCTGCCAGCTGCGGCCATGCCGCCTGAAATCGCTCGTACCAGGCCATCAGCGTGGTGTCATAATCCGCGCCGAAGTTGTGCCAGTCTTCCATGATGAAGTGGGATTCGCTGGCATCGGCGATCTGCCGTACCGACGGTAAACAGCCGTTGGGGAAAATGTATTTATCGATCCACGGGTCGACGTTCATGTCGGTTCTGATCGCCCCAATGGTGTGCAGCAAAAACAGGCCTTCCGGTTTCAGGTTACGATCAACCACATCGAAGTAGGTGGCATAGTTTTTCGGCCCGACGTGTTCGAACATGCCCACCGACACGATGCGGTCAAACTGCTGGTTCAAATCACGGTAATCCTGCAGCAGAATGGTCACATCCAGACCGGCACAGCGCTGCTGCGCCATTTTCTGCTGCTCGGCAGAGATAGTCACGCCATGCACTTTCACCCCGTAATGACGCGCGGCAAATTCCGCCAGCCCGCCCCAGCCGCAGCCGATATCCAGTAGCGTCATGCCTGGCTCAAGCTGCAGCTTGCGGCAGATCATATCCAGCTTGTCCTGCTGTGCCTGCTCCAGCGTTTCCGCGCTTTTCCAGTAGCCGCAGGAGTACTGCATAAATGGATCGAGCATCAGTGAAAACAGGTCGTTGCCAAGATCGTAGTGCTCTTTACCAACAATCCAGGCGCGTTTCTTTGACTGCAGATTGGTGAGGCGCGCCGCAGCAATGCGCAGCGTATCTTTAAAATGGTGCGGTAACTGCTTATCCAGATGATGTTTCAGCACGCGGTGGAAGAACATATCCAGACGTTCACACTCCCACCAGCCGTCCATGTAGCTTTCACCGAGGCCCAGCGATCCCTCCTGCAGGACCCGTTTGAAAAAATCCGCATGTCTGACCTGAATATCCCAGGGGCGTGTGCCGTTGATGTGAATGTCCGCCCGCTCCAGTAATTCATGGGCGATACGAAACCATTGGTTTTCTTCAAGGCTCACTTCTTCTATACACGATGAACTCATAGCTTCTCCATCACCTTTCCGATTTGAACCTGAGAAAAAGAATAGTCAAATTCCTCAAGCCTGTGAGAGAACTCACGGAAAATCCGTGCGCCAGATAGCCGACGTATTACAGAGGTATGAATCTGAATAGAGATGTCTGCCACAACTCCGGAGGTGAATATCGTGCAGACGCCATCCCAGCGACAGTGTCGCTAAAAAATACGCTCATTATGTTATTGATTTGTTGCAGAAATGCTGACCTACTGAGTATATGCTCACGCAGGTCAGTATTCAATGGCTTATCGTTAGTTTGCTAACGATAATCGTTGCCTTAGCAATTATCTTCGCAGGGACGGGAAGCGTGAGCAATATCACTTTGTGCGCTGGCGCTGCGCTGCCACAGGAAACCGGCCCAGGCGAGGATCACTGTCGCCACCATGACCAGCGTAGTATGCAATAGCGCCTGCTGCAGACCGGCGGAAACAATCAGGCTGGCGAAGAAGCATAAGCCCAGCTGCAGCAGATTCTGCAGGCCGGCCGCTTTGCCGGTGGCCTGCGGGAACGGGGCGAGGGCGCTGGACACCACAATCGGGTAAATCGCGCCATTGGCCAGCGCCATGCCGCAGAACGGCAGCAGCAGAGCCACCAGCGGCGGCGTAGTCATCAGCGCCACCGCAAACAGGCCCAGAATGCTCAGGCTGTAAATCATCAGCAACCACGGCAGCAGCTGCGCACCCTGAAAGCGATTCAGCAGTGCGCGACAGCCAAATCCGCCCAGCAGGAAGGCGATGGTCTGCGGAATATAGCTCAGGCCAATGTCCGCCGGGCTCAGACCCGCGGCGGCGAGGATAAACGGCGAGCCGGTCAGCCAGGCGAAGAAACTGGCGGAGCAGGCGGCATAAATCAGTACGTTACCGCTGTAAATACGCGTCGCCAGCAGCGTGAGCCAGCTGGGCTGCGGCGTGCTGTCGTGGCGCGCACGCGGCGCGCTGGCCAGTTTCAGTGTGCCGAACAGCAGCACCAGCGTCACCAGCGTGAGCGCCAGGAAAATGGCGCGCCAGTGAAAATGGGCCATCAGCCAGGCACCCAGCAGCGGCGCCAGCGCCGGTGACAGCGCCACCAGCGGCATAATCGTGGCAAACACTTTGTTGGCTTTGGCCTGCGGATAGCGATCAACCACCAGCGCCTGCCAGCTCACCGCCGCGGCGCACACGCCTACCGCCTGTACAAAGCGCAGCGCCAGCATCAGCCAGACGTTAGTCACCCACAGCATGGCAATACAGCTCAGCGCAAACAGGCTCAGGCCGGCCAGTAAAATCGGCTTACGGCCAAAGCGATCCGACAGCACACCCCACAGCACCTGCGCACAGGCAAAGCCGCCCAGAAACAGGCTCAGGCTAGCGCTGATGGTGCCCGGTGCGGAAGCAAAGTCGCGCTGCATGGCGCCGAAGGCGGGTAAATACATATCGGTGGCCAGAAAGCCGAGCATGCTCAGCACGGCAAGGTAAGGCAGAAATCCTTTAGATGACAGCATGGTTTTTCTCATTCGGCAGGTTGAACGGCGGGGAGTGTAAAAGGGTGCAGCGGGCTTTGTGAAACGCTAATATTTGCAGGGTGCTGTTAAAATTTTTGATGGGAAAACTATGTGGTCGGAATATGCGCTTGAAGTGGTGGACGCGGTAGCGCGCACCGGCAGTTTTAGCGCGGCGGCGCAGGAGCTGCACCGCGTGCCCTCTGCCATCAGCTATACCGTGCGCCAGCTGGAAGGCTGGCTGGCGGTACCGCTGTTTGAGCGGCAGCATCGCGAAGTGGTGCTGACGGCAGCAGGCGAGCATTTTGTGCGTGAAGGGCGTTCTGTTATCAAAAAAATGCTGGCCACGCGCCGTCAGTGTCAGCAGCTGGCTAATGGCTGGCGCGGTCAGCTCAGTATCGCGGTAGATTGCATCGTCAAACCGCAGCGCACCCGCCAGCTGGTAAAGGATTTTTACCGCCATTTCCCCGATATGGAGCTGATCATCAGCTACGAAGTATTTAACGGCGTGTGGGACGCGCTGGCTGATGGTCGTGTCGATGTGGCGATTGGCGCCACCCAGGCCATTCCGGTCGGCGGCCGCTTCGCCTTTCAGGATATGGGCGCGCTCAACTGGCGCTGCGTGGTGAGTCCGCAGCATGCGCTGGCCCACAGTCCGCAGCTGGACGACGAAACCCTGCGCGCCTGGCCGTCGCTGGTGCTGGAAGATACGTCGCGCGCGCTGCCGCGCCGCATGACGTGGACGCTGGATAACCAGCGGCGGCTGGTGGTGCCGGAGTGGGAAACCGGGCTGGATTGCCTGCAGGCTGGATTGTGCGTGGGCATGGTGCCGGGGCACCTGGCGCGCCCGCTGCTGGACAGCGGCGCGCTGGTGGAGCTGGCGTTGCCGCAGCCGTTTCCGGACAGCCCGTGTTGCGTCAGCTGGTCTGAGCAGCGTGCGTCACCGGCGCTGGCGTGGTTGCTGGAATATCTGGGCGATGCGGAGACGCTGAACCACGAGTGGCTCAGCGAGAAGGCGGCTTAACGACGGTAATCGCGGAACGGGCCGTCGGCCACGGAGCGGCGCTCAATCAGCGTGGGCTGCACTTCAATGGTCTGCGGTTCTTCGCGTTTGCTGGTGATGCGGTCCAGCAGCATCTCCAGTGCCTTTTCCCCCAGCTGGGCTTTCGGCTGGTGCACGGTTGTCAGCGCCGGGGTGAAGTAGCGCGCGTTGCGCACATTGTCATAGCCAATTACCGAAATATCCTGCGGCACGCGCAGTCCCATCTCGTCGGCCGCGCAAATCGCGCCCATCGCCATGATATCGCCGCCGCAGAATACCGCCGTCGGGCGCTGTTTCTGGTTCAGGATCTGCTGCATTGCCTGATAACCTGACTCCGGTTCGAAGTCACCCTGCACAATCCACTCGGGACGGACGCTGATGCCCGCTTCCTGCATCGCCTGCAGAAAACCTGCATGACGGCCACCACCGGTGTTGCGCTCCATCTGGCCAGGGATAGCACCGATATCGCGATGGCCGCGCTCAATCAGGTATCGTCCGGCGAGGTAACCGCCGTGGAACGCATTGTCCTGCACGGTATCGGTAAAGTCCCCGCGCGATTCGCCCCAGTCCATGACCACCATCGGGATATTGCGGTTCTCTTCCAGCATCTGCAGCAGATCGTCGGGATATTCGGAGCACATGACCAGCAGGCCATCGACGCGCTTTTGCGCCATCATTGACAAATAGGCACGCTGTTTTTGCAGATCGTTATGCGCGTTGCCGAGAATCAGCGTGTAACCACGCTCAAAGCAGTGATTCTCCACGGCTTCAATAATTTCGGCGAAGTAGGGCGCTTCGCTGGAGGTCGCCAGCAGGCCCAGCGTCTTGGTGTGATTTACCTTCAGGCTGCGGGCCACCGCGCTCGGTGAGTAGTGCAGCGCTTTAATCGCTTCCCATACGGCGTTACGCGTCTCTTCCGCGACAAAACGCGTTTTGTTGATGACATGCGAAACCGTGGTAGTTGAGACCCCGGCGCGTTTCGCCACATCTTTAATGGTTGCCATGAAAATGGTACTCCTGGGCTTATCGCAACTTACTGATAAGTATATTGTTAAACGTTTGCGTCTGCTAATGGTTTTGCGCCCTGAATATCAGGGCTAATCTGCTTAATCGGGCAGGGAAACATCCTTCAGCAGGCTGTCAATGCAGCATGCGCTAAATCTGTTGCGCAACGAAAGGCGGCGATTCTAGCAAGCCGGGGCGGATAACACGAGATTTTTGCCCATCACTGTGCGAAAATTATTTAACCATGCAAACTGTGTGACTAAGGAGTTGTGATGAGTACCGATTTAAAACTGGCATTGACCACCACCGCCGCTGCTCTGCTGATGATTATTGCCTTTAGCTTTACCGCCATTCTGCATTAATAAAAAAGCCGGTGCTGCTGAACAGCCACCGGCTTTTTTGTTGCGCAACGC
>NZ_SDFT01000226.1:0-19810 GCF_004916815.1 Pantoea sp. R102 | reverse complement strand
ACCAGCTGGCGCTGCAGCCGCTCGATCTGACGGTGCAGCCTGGCGAAACCCTGGTGCTGCTCGGTCCGTCCGGCTGTGGCAAAACCACCACGCTGCGCATCATCAGTGGCCTGGAGCGCTGTGACGACGGCGGCGAAGTGTGGTTTGACGATCGTAACGTGACAGCGCTGCCGATCGAGAAACGCAACGTGGGCATGGTGTTCCAGAACTACGCGCTGTTTCCCCATCTCAACGTGGCGCAGAACGTCGCTTACGGCCTGAAAGTGCAGGGCGTGGCGCGCGCCGAACGCGACGCGCGCGTGCAGGAGATGCTGGCCCTGGTGGATCTCAGCGCGCTGGCGCAGCGCAGCATCGACAAGCTGTCGGGCGGTCAAAAGCAGCGCGTAGCGCTGGCGCGTGCGCTGGCGGCGCGTCCGAAGGTGCTGCTGTTTGATGAGCCGCTGGCGGCGCTGGATGCGCGCCTGCGCGACCGGCTGCGGCTGGAGATTGGCGCGCTGCTGAAACAGCTGGCGATCACTGCCGTGTACGTCACGCACGATCAGCAGGAAGCGATGGCGCTGGGCGATCGCATTGCGGTGATGGAGCAGGGACGTCTGGTGCAGATCGATACGCCGCAAAATATTTACCAGCGCCCGGCGTCACAGTTTGTCGCGGATTTTGTCGGCGCGATTAACTGTGTCGGGGTCGATGCGCGCGGTAATCCGCAGCATTTCTGCCGCCCTGAAGATGTGCTGCTGGCGGCGGACCAGCGCTACGCGCGCCCTGGTTTTATCCTCGGCACCACCTTTCTCGGCGCTGCGCAGCGGCTGAGCATTGATATCGGGCTGGCGGCGCCGATCCAGGTTGATCGCCACGCGCGCGAAGCCTGGCACGCCGGCCAGCCGGTAAGCTGGACGCTGGCGCAGGATGCCGCGCTGCACTTTTCTGCCTGATAAGGAGCTGTTGTGACTGACGCAATGACGCTGATTGCGCAAATCAGCGATTTACACATCAAGGCCGATGGCCGTCTCTCCTATAAAAAAGTGGATACGCACGCTGCGCTGCTGCGGGTGATCGACACGCTGAATCAGCTGGTGCCGCGACCGGATACGGTGGTGATTACCGGCGACCTGGTGGATTTTGGCACTGCGGAAGAGTACCAGACGCTGCGCGAGGCGCTGCGCCATCTGCAGCTGCCGTTCCTGCTGATGCCGGGCAATCACGACGATCGCCAGCAACTGCGCGCCGCGTTTCCTGAGCATCATTACCTGCAGCACGGCGAAACGCTCAACTGGCAGATGCGTGTGAATCATCTGCAGCTGCTGGCGCTCGACTCCAGCGTACCGCATCAGCCGTGGGGCTACGTCGATGACGCACAGCTGCAATGGCTGGCAGAGCAGCTGGCGCGTGAGCCTGATTTGCCGACGCTGGTGCTATTGCATCATCCGCCGTTCCTGAGCGGCATTGGCCATATGGATCGGCAGCCGCTGCGCAATCCGGCGGCGCTGGCTGCCATTATTGGTCAGCATCCTCAGGTGGAACGGGTGCTGAGCGGTCACCTGCACCGCTCGGTGCAGGCGCGTTTTGCCGGCACGCTGGCCTGCGTGGCGCCTGGTGTGTCGCATCAGGTGGCACTGGATTTGCGTGACCACGGTCCGGCGAACTTTGTGCTGGAACCGCCCGGTTTTCTGCTGCATCGCTGGCAGCCGCAGCAGGGGATGACTACGCATCTGTGTGCAATCGGCGATTATCCAGGACCGTGGCCGTTTTACGATGCGCAGGGTTTAATTGATTAGCACCAGTAATAGCACAATAAAAAAGCGTTCCTGAGGGTCTGCGTCGTAGTCAATTTGGCTCAGAGGTGTACAATTGTCTGTTACCTCACCAGGGTAAACACCTCCAATTATAACAAGATAGTCAGGCACGCTAACTTATGAAGCTACTCACCAGGGCGGTTGCGCCATGTTAACGCGCATCCGGCCAAAAACTGATCTGCGCACGCTGATTGCGCTGCTGGCGATCACCAGTATCGTCATCACACTGGCTAATACGCTGTACGCTACCTGGCGCGTACAGCGCATGGTGCTGATCGAAAGCACCCTCGAAGCCAATCGCGCTTACGCCACCAAACTGGCGGCCACCACCGAAGTGTTTTTCCAGCTGGCGCAGTCGCAGCTGCACTACAGCGCCAATCAGCTGGGTAAAGATTTCGATAATCCCGAACTGCTGCAGCAGGAAGTGAACCGACTGCGCGAACAGACCAGCAGTTTTAACTCGGTGGCGATTGTCGACAGCAACGGCGTGATTAAAGCCATTTCGCCGGAATCGCTGATGCTGAAAGGCATGCAGCTCACCAGCCAGTCTTCGCGCGAAGCGCTGGCGCAGCGTCAGCCGATGGTCAGCCGGCCCACCATTTCTGCCACCAATAACCTGCTGGTGTTTGTTTCCTGGCCGGTATGGAGCACCGATGGGCGCTATCTTGGCTACGTAGGCGGCACTATTTATCTGAAGAAAAAGAGCATTCTCAACGTGCTGCTCGGCGAGCAGTACTATCGTGACGGCACCCATGTTTACGTGCTGGATCGCGACAACCGCGTGCTGTATCACCAGAACAATCAGCTGATTGGCAAAAACGTGCCGGGCATCGTCAGCGATCGTCAGCGCCAGGAGCACAGCAATGGCGAAGTTCAGCTGACGGAAGAGGGTACGGCGAAGCTGGCGGGCTACGCTGTGGTGCCCACCACCGGCTGGATGGTGGTGGCGCTCAAGCCGACAAACGTCACGCTGGCGCCGCTCTCCGGGCTGCTGCTCCAGGTGCTGAAGAATTCGGTGCCGTTTGCGCTGCTGACGCTGCTGGTGGCGGTGATTCTGGCCCGGCTGATTGCCTTGCCACTGTGGCAGCTGGCGCGCAAAGCCAGCCAGATGGATACCCAGGGCGTTTCCGGTGAAATTGGCGTGATCCGCGCCTGGTACTTTGAAGCGGCGCAGGTGAAGCGCGCGCTGCTCACCGGCATTGGTCTGGTGCAGGATAAAATCGGCCGGCTCAAGTCAGAGGTGCAGAGCGATCCCATGACCAGCCTGCTCAATCGCCGCGGCCTGAGCGCGGTGCTCGACTATTTCGATACCATGCAGCAGCCGTTTGCCGTGCTGGCGCTGGATATTGACCATTTCAAGCGGGTGAATGATAACTTCGGGCATGATGTTGGCGACGAGGTGATCAAACAGGTGGCGCGCACGCTGCGCCAGAGCGCGCGTCAGACCGATGTGGTGTGCCGCAACGGCGGCGAGGAGTTTCTGATGTTGCTTCCCGCCACCGCCCCTGATGAAGCGCGGGTGATTGCGGAGCGCGTGCGCACCAGCATTGCCGGCGGCTGGATTGATCCGGTCGGGCAGATCACGATTTCGATTGGTATCGCCAGCTGGCAGCCGACGCACGGCAGTCAGGAACAGATTCTGAAGCAGGCCGATGATGCGCTGTATCAGGCGAAAAACGCCGGACGTAACTGCGTGGTGATCGCCGGGCAGGAAGCGCTGGCCAGCACGGTTTCGCGCTATTAACCGCGCAGCGTCACAGCAGGATAAAAAAACGGGTGCCTGGCTGGCACCCGTTGGTAATCAGGCTGATTTCAGGTAATCGAGCACGATATCGTGGTGGTTCGAGGTTTTAAAATCGTCGAACACCTTCTCCACTTTGCCATCGCCGCCAATCAGGAAGCTGATGCGGTGAATGCCGTCGTAGGTTTTCCCCATAAAGGTTTTCTCACCCCAGACGCCAAACTGCTCGCAAACCTGATGATCTTCATCCGACAGCAGGGTGAAGTTGAGCAATTCTTTCTCGACAAAGCGAGACAGTTTTTCCGGCTTGTCGGTGCTGATGCCCAGCACTTCCACGCCCGCCTTCTTTAAATCATCCATGTTATCGCGCAGACCACAGGCCTGCGTGGTGCAGCCCGGCGTCATGGCTTTCGGGTAGAAATAGACCAGAACGCGCTGTCCCTGGAAGTCGGCCAAATTTACTTGTTCGCCATCCTGATCGGGCAAGCTAAATTTCGGTGCGGTGTCACCGGCTTTCAGTGGATTCATCACAACTCTCCATTTTTTTCTTCATGCTGTGGGTAATACACCATCAGCGGCAAAAGCGCCAGGTGGAGTTTACCTCAGGGTTATTTCACTACACGGTATGCCAGCGCGGCAGAGTGTGTGGCGGAATAACCCGGAGCCTGATTCAGACGGCGCTGTGCGCGTCGTCGGTGACACTATAGAGGCGAATTGAACCTTGTGCATGCAGTTCTTCGCACAGCCGATGGAAAGCCTGCTCAAACGGTGCGCTGGCATGATTCGCCGGGCTGTGCGCGGTCATCTGAATATAGAGCACCGGCGGCGCGTCGTCCTGGGCGGGCGTAATGCGCGACACCAGCTCGGCGATGTTCATCTGGTGTTTATCGAACAGATCGGTGAAGCGTTCGATGATATGCGGTGAGTCCGGCACTTCTACCTGTACCCAGACGGTAGCGGGCATCGGCGGCGTCACGCGCGCATTGGTGCGCTTCATCACGATCAGCAGTTCCAGCTCGGCCCCCTTCATCGGCAGGGTCGATTCAATCAGGGTAATGGCGTTCCAGCTGCCGGAGAGCAGCATAATAAAGGTGAACTCGTCGCCCAGCATCGCCAGGCGGCTGTCTTCAATATTGCAACCGCAGCTGCTGACGTGGCGGGTAATGGTATTGACGATACCCGGACGATCAACGCCCAGAGCGGTGATCACCAGATGGTGCGGCTGTGACTGCGGCAAAATGGCGTTTCCTGTACGTTCGCTAATAACCATAAGGTAAACATAAAAAAAACTGCTGACAAGCGCGGTAATGGCGTGGCTCGCTTGCTTTTCTTTCGGCGGAAAACGTAACATGAGGCACTTGTTTGTCGAGGGGATAGCCCATGTTCACCGGAAGTATTGTTGCGCTCATTACGCCTTTGAATGAAAAAGGTGATGTCTGCCGCGCAAGTCTGAAAAAACTGATTGATTATCATGTCGCCAGCGGTACGGCGGCGATTGTTTCTGTTGGCACCACCGGCGAATCCGCGACCCTCAGCCATGAAGAGCATGGCGATGTGGTGATGCAAACCCTGGAGCTGGCCGATGGCCGCATTCCCGTGATTGCCGGGACCGGCGCGAATGCCACCGCCGAAGGGATCTCTCTGACAAAACGCTTTACCGGCACCGGCGTAGTCGGCTGCCTCACCGTGACCCCGTACTACAACCGTCCGACGCAGGAAGGTCTGTACCAGCACTTCAAAGCGATCGCCGAAAGCACCGATCTGCCCCAGATGCTGTATAACGTCCCGTCACGTACCGGCTGTGACATGCTGCCGGAAACCGTTGCCCGCCTGGCTGAAATCAAAAATATTATCGGAATCAAAGAGGCCACCGGGAACTTATCGCGTATTTCGCAGATCCAACAGCTGGTTGGAGATGAGTTCATTATTGTCAGCGGTGATGACGCGACAGCGCTGGACTCCATGCAACTGGGCGGCAAAGGCGTTATTTCGGTCACGGCTAATATTGCAGCACGTGAAATGGTTGAACTCTGTGCGCTGGCACAAGAGGGCAAATTTGCCGAAGCGCGTCGCCTGAATCAGCGTCTGATGCACCTGCACCAGACGCTTTTCTGTGAACCGAATCCTATTCCGGTGAAATGGGCCGCGAAACAGCTAGGATTGATCGCCGATGACACGCTGCGCTTGCCGATGACGCCGCTGACCGAAGCCGGTCAGGCGAAAACCGCGCAGGCGCTGATCCAGGCGGGTCTGCGATAATTTAGGGAGAATCAATGAGTTATTCAGTTAAGCGCTCGACGCTGGCAACCGTGGTGGGCCTCTCCACCCTGATGCTGCTAACAGCTTGTTCCAGCGATCAGCGTTATAAGCGCCAGGTCAGCGGTGATGAATCTTACCTGCAGGCGCCTGAACTGCATGATTTAAAAGCCCCGGCGGGCATGATTCTGCCGCTGCAGAATGGTGATTACGATGTGCCGCACAGCGTGGCGAAAGGCGCGCTGGGTAAAGAGCTCGACATCCGTCCACCGGCGCAGCCGCTGGCGCTGATGAACGGCACCCGCGCGCAGTTCACCGGTAACACCGGCGTGCTGGCGGTTGACAGCAGCCGTGGCTCCATCTGGTCGCAGGTGGTGAACGTGGTGCAGTCGTACAAATTCCCGGTTGCCCAGCGTGATGATGCGGCGCAGCAGCTCACCACCGACTGGGTACAGTGGAACCGTGCTGACGAAGATAACCAGTATCGCGGCCGTTACCAGATCAGCGTGCAGAACCAGGGCTATCAGCAGGTGCTGACCGTACGTCTGCTGGAACTGCAGCAGCAGGGCCAGACGGTCACCACGCCGGTCCAGGTTCAGCGCTATACCGGTCAGATGCTGAATGACATCAGCACCGGTCTGGATAAGATCGATACCGCCAGCCAGGATGCGGCTGCCGGACGTGCCAGCGGACAGATTGATGTCCAGAGCGGCGCGGACGACACCGGCCTGCCACTGCTGGTGCTGCGCTCACCGTTTAACGTCACCTGGCAGCGTCTGCCGGCGGCGCTGAAGCGTATGGGCATGGAAGTTACCGATGACAACCGCTCGCAGGGCAGTCTGAAAGTGACCTACAAGCAGCCGGGCAGCAGCGCGTTTGACGCCATCGGCGCGAAAGATCCGGAACTGCCAAACGGCGACTACAAGTTGCAGGTGGGCGATCTCGATAACCGCAGCAGCCTGCAGTTCATCGATCCGAAAGGACACGTACTCACCCAGGCGCAGAATGATGCGCTGGTGGCGGTCCTGCAGGGCGCACTGAACAAATAAATGCAATAAAGGCCGGAGATTCTCCGGCCTTTTTGTTTTGGTTTTGGCATAATAGCGCCCGGCGAGGTAAACGATTGCGTCAGGCAGTCATCGCGCGGTGAAACACCGCTGAACACGGGTTATTTCATGTTTGGAGTTAACAAGATGCAAAAGCGAGCTGAGTTGTATCGCGGTAAAGCGAAAACCGTATACAGCACCGACAATCCGGATCTGCTGGTACTTGAATTCCGCAACGATACGTCAGCAGGAGACGGTGCACGAATCGAGCAGTTTGATCGTAAAGGCATGGTGAACAACAAGTTCAACCATTTCATCATGACCAAACTGCAGGAAGCGGGCATTCCGACCCAGATGGAAGCGCTGCTTTCTGATAACGAAGCGCTGGTGAAAAAGCTGGAGATGGTGCCGGTAGAGTGCGTGGTGCGCAACCGGGCGGCCGGATCGCTGGTGAAACGTCTGGGCGTGGAAGAGGGCATGCTGCTCAATCCACCGCTGTTTGATCTCTTCCTGAAAGATGACGCCAAACATGACCCGATGGTCAACGAATCGTATTGCGAAACCTTTGGCTGGGTGAGCAAGGCTAACCTGGCGCGTATGCAGGAGCTGACCTTCAAAGCCAACGAAGTGCTGAGCAAACTGTTTGATGATGCCGGTCTGATTCTGGTGGACTTCAAGCTGGAGTTTGGTCTGTTCAAAGGTGAAGTGACGCTGGGCGACGAATTCTCGCCAGACGGCGCGCGTCTGTGGGACAAAGAGACCATGGACAAGATGGACAAAGACCGTTTCCGTCAGAGCCTCGGCGGCCTGATCGAAGCGTACGAAGAAGTGGCACACCGTCTGGGTGTCAAACTGGACTAAGCTTCTGCCGGTGTGCGTCACGGTAGTTCGGACGCAAACCTTTCAGCGCATGAAGGTCGCCCTGGCTGGCGGCCTTTTTTATCGTCTGTTTACGGCCTTCACGCTGCGCCCTGCGCGCAATCTCGCTCCGCTGGCATCGCATTGCTGGTACTAACCTCTGCCGCCAACTAAAATCATGCAAAAGTCATTGATAACAGGAGCAGGCCATGCGCTGGCAAGGGCGTCGTGAAAGCGACAATGTGGAAGATCGTCGCGGCGATTCGCCGGGTTTTAGTTCTGGCGGACGCCAGATTCGTCTGCCGCGCGGCAAGGGCGGCATTATTCTGCTGATTGTGGTCGCGGTCGCTGGCTATTACGGCTACGACCTCACCGCGCTGCTGGAAGGCGGCGCGCCGGTGTCGCAACAGCAGCAGCGTCAGGTCAATTCGGCGCAGGATAACGAGGCGGCCAAATTCACCTCGGTGATCCTCGCCACCACCGAAGATACCTGGGGCAAACTGTTCCAGCAGATGGGCAAACAATACGCGCCGCCAAAGCTGGTGATGTATCGCGGTGCGACGCGCACTAACTGCGGTACCGGCCAGTCGGCAATGGGGCCGTTCTACTGCCCGGCCGATCAGACGGTATATATCGATCTCTCTTTCTATGACGACATGAAAAACAAACTCGGAGCCGGGGGTGATTTTGCCCAGGGTTACGTCATCGCCCACGAAGTGGGGCATCACGTGCAGAAACTGCTGGGGATCGAACCCAAAGTGCGCCAGATGCAGCAGGGCGCCACGCAGGCGCAGGTGAACCAGCTGTCGGTGAAGATGGAGCTGCAGGCGGACTGCTTTGCTGGCGTCTGGGGTCACTATATGCAGCAGGAGAACATTCTTGAGGTGGGCGATGTGCAGGAAGCGCTGAACGCCGCCGAGGCGATTGGCGACGATCGTCTGCAGCAGCAAAGTCAGGGGCGCGTAGTGCCGGACAGCTTCACTCACGGCACTTCTCAGCAGCGCTACACCTGGTTCAAACGCGGTTTTGACAGCGGCAATCCAGGCCAGTGCAACACCTTCGCCAGTAACTGATGTTGCACGCTGAACTGACGGCAGCGATGCAGCAAGCCGGTATCCGCCGTCTGTGCGTGATTGCCGGTGAGGCTGGCTGGGCGCGCCAGGAAGCGGCCACATGGCAGGCCGCACTGCCAGGTGACTGGTTAACGGTCAGCGACAGCGATGACTTCCCGCAGCGCGTCGCGCCTGCAGCGCTGCGTACCCTGCTGGGCCGGGAATTCCGGCATGCCATTTTCGATGCGCGCCACGGCTTTCACGCGGAAGCGTTCGCTGCGCTGGCCGGGACGCTGCGGGCCGGCAGCTGGCTGCTGATACTGACGCCTGACTGGAACGCCTGGCCGGCGCAACCCGATCGCGACAGCCTGCGCTGGGCCGATGTCGACCAGCCCATCGCCACGCCGCATTTCATCCACCATCTGCAACAGCATATCCTGCAGGATGCGCAGGTGATGCTGCTGCGTCAGCACCAGACGCCGCGCCTGCCGGCGGCGCAGCCCTTCGCGCCGTGGCAGTGTCGCGCCCCCGAGCAGCAGGCGCAGATTGTCCGCCAGCTGTGCGCCATGCCGCCCGGTGTCGCGGTGATCATCGCCCCGCGCGGTCGCGGCAAATCGGCGCTGGCGGGAATGCTGGCGCGCCAGACGCAAAGCGCGCTGGTGACGGCGCCGGCCAAAGCCGCGACGGAGGTGCTGGCTCAGTTCGCCGCTAAGCAGTTTAGCTTTATGGCCCCGGATGCGATTCTCGCTCAGCCGCAGGAGGCTCAGCCGCTGGCAGAATGGCTGATTGTGGATGAGGCCGCGGCCATCCCCGCGCCGCTGTTACAGCAGCTGGTGCAGCGGTTTCCGCGCGTTCTGCTGACCACCACGGTGCAGGGCTACGAAGGTACCGGGCGCGGTTTCATGCTGCGCTTCTGCGCCACGCTGCCGCAGGTGCGCTACTTCCAGCTGGATGAGCCGCTGCGCTGGTCGGCGCAGGATCCGCTGGAGCAGTGGCTGAGTGCGGCGCTGCTGTTTGCTGAGGCCGAAGCCTGCGACGCACCCGCGCAGACAGCGATTTTTGCCGCCACGCCCGCGCAGCACGCCGGCGCCTTACAGGCTGGCTATCGTCTGCTGGCGAGCGCCCACTATCGTACCTCGCCGCTCGATCTGCGACGTATGCTGGATGCGCCCGGCATGCATTTCTGGCTGGCCGGGCAGCCACAGCAGGTCACCGGCGCGCTGTGGCTGGTGGAAGAGGGCGGGCTGGATGCCGCACTAGCGCAGGCGGTGTGGGCCGGCTCACGTCGTCCGCGCGGCAATCTGGTGGCGCAGTCATTAGCGGCACATGCCGGTTTTACTGAAGCGGCGACGTTACGTTCGCTGCGCATCAGCCGCATCGCCGTGCAGGCCGCACAGCGCCAGCGCGGCATCGGTCGCGCGCTGGTGGCGACGGCGCGGCAGCAGGCGCAGGGCGCGGATTATCTGTCGGTGAGCTTTGGCTACACCGCAGCGCTGTGGCAGTTCTGGCGTGCCTGCGGCTTTACGCTGGTGCGTATCGGTTCACAGCGCGAAGCCAGTAGCGGTTGCTATGCGGCGATGGCGATTTGTGCGCTGACGCCAGCCGGTGAAGCCCTGCAGCAGCGCGCCGCGCAGCGTCTGGCGCGCGACTGGCCGTGGCTGCAAAAGCTGATCGCGGTGCCGCTGACCCTGTCGTCCGCCGACCATCAATCCCTCAGCGCCGACGACTGGCCGCTGCTGGCCGCGTTTGCCTGGGCGCAGCGGCCCTATGAAGCCAGCTATGCGGTGCTGCAGCGGCTGGCGGGTGTCGCATCGCCACCGTTGCTGTGTGCCATACTGCAACAAAAACAAACGCTGAGTGAAGCGGCACGGCTGGCCGGCGTGAGCGGGCGTAAAGCGCTGATGCTCAGGCTGCGCGCGGAGGCGGCTGACGCACTCATCACGCTGGATGCCGCCGCCGCGCAGCACTGGCAGCAGCGCCTCGGCACATTGCAATAAATCCATTATCTCGTTCAAATTTTCCCAATATCACTTTGCCGTCAGCGGCGTATAGTGATTTGAGGAGGACGTTATGGCACTACGATATGTAATTGTTCAGCAACCGGATAACGCCGCGCAGCTGTTTTTGCTGTATCACGGCGTGAACGACAACCCCGATTCGATGGCGCAGATTGGCAGCTGGTTCGCGCAGGCGTTTCCGCAGGCGCAGGTGGTGTCGGTGGGCGCACCTTATCCGGCCAGCGCGCCGCAGGGCCGCCAGTGGTATGCCGAGATACCGGAACACGACCGCTCGCAGCAGCAGGGCGTGGATGCGGTGATGCCGTCCTTTGTCGAGTCGGTGCGTCACTGGCAGCAGCAGAGCGGCGTGCGGCCGGAAGCCACCGCGCTGGTCGGTTTTTCGCAGGGCGGCACCATGGTGCTGGAAGGCGTAAAAGCCCAGCCGGATCTGGCGGGACGCGTGGTGGCCTTTAGCGGCCGCTACGTCACGCTGCCGGAGCAGGCCAGTACGCGCAACACTATCCACCTGATTCACGGCGATTATGACGAGCAGGTGCCGATGCAGCATGCGGAAGCGGCGATGCAGCGCTTAACCGCGCTGGGCGGCGATGTGACGCTGGATATCGTTGACGATCTGCCGCACGCAATTGATGAACGCAGCATGCAGCTGGCGCTGAATCACCTGCGCTATACCGTGCCGCGCCGCTATTTTGATGAGGCGCTGAGCGGGGCGAAGCCGGGCGACGATGATGTGGTGATGATGGTGTGAGACCGGCGCGCCATAAAACAAAGGTCGCCGTGCAGGGCGACCTTGTACGCTAAACGATCAGCGGCGACTACTTCTTCTTCGGCCAGTCGTCGTCATCGTCCCACTTATCGTTGAAATCGCGATGCGGTGGCAGATCCGGTTTGTTATCCATATATTTTTTATGATCGATGCGCTTCAGGTCTTTGTAGACGTTCATCAGCACGCCCACCATCAGCAGAATCACAATCACCCACCAGTACTCTTTTAACCATTCCATGAGGTTTCTCCTTCAAGGTGCCATCAGGCGATCAGCTGTTCCATAATGCGCTGATACATCCGGCTCAGCAGCTGCAAATCCGAGGCTTTCACGCACTCATTGATCTTATGAATAGTGGCATTCACCGGGCCGAGCTCCACCACCTGTGCGCCCATGCGGGCAATAAAACGCCCGTCAGAGGTGCCGCCGGTGGTTAACAGCTGCGGCTTGATCTCATTATAGTGTGCCACGGCGTTGACGACGGCATCCACCAGCTTGCCGCGTGAAGTCAGGAATGGCTGACCGGACACATTCCACTCCAGCGTATAGCGCAGCTGGTGGCGATCGAGCAGCGCCGCCACGCGATCTTTGATCATCTGATCGGTCAGTTCGGTGCTGAAGCGGAAGTTAAACTGCACGAAAAACTCGCCAGGAATCACATTGTTACTGCCGGTTCCCGCCTGCACGTTGGCGATCTGCATGCTGGTCGGCGGGAAGAACTCATTGCCCTGATCCCACTCGGTCGCCACCAGCTCGTTAAGCGCCGGCATCGCGCGATGCACCGGATTATCGGCCAGATGCGGATAAGCCACGTGGCCCTGCACGCCGTGAATGGTCAGATTGGCGGTCATCGAGCCGCGACGGCCATTCTTCACCACGTCGCCGACCACTTCGGTGCTCGACGGTTCACCGACGAGGCAGTAATCCATACGTTCATTGCGCGCCATCAGGCGCTCAACCACTTTTACCGTACCGTTGACGGCGCTGGCTTCTTCATCGGAAGTGATGAGAAACGCCAGCCGGCCAGCATGATTGGGATGAGCAGCAACGAAGCGCTCGGCCGCCACCACCATCGCCGCCAGCGAGCCTTTCATGTCTGCAGCGCCACGGCCAAACAGCATGCCGTCGCGAATCGAAGGTTCAAACGGCGGGCTGATCCAGCGGTTGGCATCGCCCGGTGGCACCACATCAGTGTGCCCGGCAAAAGCCAGCGTTTCGCCCTGGCCGCGCGTGGCCCAGAAGTTAAGCGTATCGCCAATGTGCATCGGCTCGACGTCGAAACCAATCGCCTCCAGGCGCGCAATTAACATGGCCTGGCAACCGGCGTCATCCGGACTAAGCGAGGGGCGACGAATAAGCTGCTGAGCCAGCTCAATAACCGGACAGAACATGTTATGACTTCTCCTGGATAAAGGCGTGATAAACGGGTTCTTTGAAACCCACCAGCAATGTACCGTCTGGCGCCGCCAGCACCGGACGTTTGATCAGCGCCGGGTGCGCCAGCATCAGCGCTTTGGCGCTGGCCGCATCGCGGATGGCATCGCGTTCCGCTTCCGGCAACTGACGCCAGGTGGTGCCGCGCGTGTTCAGCAGCACGTCATACCCCAGCTGGTCGATGAAGGATTGCAGCAGCGCCGCATCCAGCCCGTCAGCGCGATAATCATGAAAATGAAAGTCGATGCCGGAAGTGCTCAAATAGTTGCGTGCTTTTTTTATGGTGTCGCAATTCTTAATTCCGTACATCACCCACTGCGCTGTCATCGCGTATTCCCGTCCTGTGTTAAATAAAGCGCGAGTTTACCATAGCGCGCCGTGGGCTGTGAGGTCAGACGCGCAGCGGCGCTGTTTTTCATCTCGCCGCGACGCCAATAAACGACGCTAATCAGGGCCAGTAAACGCTTTCACTTACCTGCGAAATTGTCGCCTGCGGCATCATTAGCGATCTAAGAATTATCTTAGGCGGCAAAAACGGGCCTGGCGGATTAAGTCCGCACTTTTGTGAGTTGCATTAACAGGTTGCTGAAATGTGCGTCAGTCCGCAGTTTCGGCAAATTCAAGCTTTCTGCGGTGGTTGCCGATAGTGATGAGAGGTGGAAACGTATTCACCTGTAGAAAAAAACGGCGTAAAATCGCCACTACAAGAAGAGAGGGTATTATGGTTGAACACGAACTGGGGAACTGGAAAGAATTTATCGAAGCGATGTTACGTAAGTAATTCGTGAAGAGAAAAGCAGGGCACTTCCCAACTTGCTGTTATTCTTACCGCACACATCAATAAAGCCGCCATTCATCATGGCGGCTTTTTATTTGTCCGGATTTAGCCTCAGTCGTGCGGCTTTGCCCGCAGCGGGAAGCGGCGGCGCACCAGCACAAAGAACAGCGGCACAAAGAAGATCGCCAGTACCGTGGCGGAGATCATGCCGCCCATCACGCCAGTACCGACCGCATGCTGGCTGCCGGAACCGGCACCGCTGCTGATCGCCATCGGCAGCACGCCGAAAATAAAGGCCAGCGACGTCATCAGAATCGGCCGCAGGCGCTGCCGCGATGCCTCCAGCGTCGACTCCAGCAGTTCACGCCCTTTGCTGTTGATCTCATTGGCGAACTCGACGATCAGGATCGCATTCTTCGCCGACAGGCCAATCACCGTCAGCAGGCCGACCTGAAAGTAGACGTCATTCTCCAGTCCGCGCAGCCAGGTGGCGACCAGCGCGCCCACCACGCCCAGCGGCACCACCAGCATCACCGAGAACGGAATCGACCAGCTCTCGTACAGCGCCGCGAGGCACAGGAACACTACCAGCAGCGAAATCGCATACAGCGCCGGCGCCTGCGAGCCGGAGAGACGTTCCTGATAGGAGGCACCAGTCCACTGGAAGCCAACGCCGAGCGGCAGCTGCGCCACCAGCTTCTCCATCTCATCCATCGCCGTGCCGCTGCTGACGCCGTTAGCCGCCTCGCCGACAATCTCCAGCGACGAATAGCCGTTATAGCGTTCAAGACGCGGTGAACCGGTCTCCCAGTGGCTGGTGGCGAAGGCGGAGAACGGCACCATGCCGCCGCTGTTGTTGCGCACATACCATTTGTTGATGTCGCCTGGCAGCATGCGGAATTCCGGTGCGGCCTGGACGTAGACCTTCTTCACGCGGCCGCGGTCGAGAAAATCATTCACATAGGTTGAGCCCCAGGCGGTGGTCAGGGTGTCATTGATGGTATCCAGCGACACGCCGAGCGCCTGCGCTTTACGCTGGTCGACATCAATCTGCAGCTGCGGGCTGTCGTCGAGTCCGTTGTGGCGCACGCGCGACAGCGCCGGATTGTTGTCGGCCAGCGCCAGCAGCCGATCGCGCATCGCCATCAGCTCGGTGTGCCCGATGCCGCCGTGATCCTGCAACTCCATATCAAAGCCGGAGGAGCTGCCCATGCCGGTTATCGCCGGTGGACTGCTGGCGATAACGCGTGCCTCTTTGATCTTTTTGAAGGCTGCGGTGGCGCGATCGATGATGGCAAACGAGGTGCGATCGCGACCTGGCCGCTGCTCCCAGTCCTTCAGACGCACAAACAGGCGCGCCACGTTTTGTCCGTTACCGCCCGGACCGGCACCAATGGTGGAGAACACCGACAGCACATTGTCCTTCTCGGCAGTCAGGTAATAATCCTCAACCTTTGCCACCACCTGCGAGGTTTGCTGCAGCGTCGAGCCCGGCGGCAGTTGTACCTGAGTAAGAAATACGCCGCGATCTTCCAGCGGCAGGAAGGAGGTAGGCAGACGAATAAACAGGAATGCCATCACGCCGATAATCGCCAGGTAGAGCAGCAGCCAGCGGCCGCTCTTCAGCAGAATGCGCGCCACACCGCGCTCGTAGCGTTCGGCGCTGGCATTGAAGTGACGGTTAAACCAGCTGAAAAATCCGCGCCGGCCATGGTGCTGGCCCTGCGCCAGCGGTTTGAGCAGCGTGGAGCACAGCGCGGGCGTCAGAATCATCGCCACCAGCACCGACAGCACCATCGCCGAGACAATGGTGATGGAGAACTGGCGATAGATAGCGCCCACGGTGCCGCCAAAGAACGCCATCGGCACAAACACCGCTGACAGCACCAGCGCGATGCCCACCAGCGCGCCCTGAATCTGCCCCATCGATTTACGCGTGGCGGCCCGCGGCGATAATCCCTCTTCGCTCATGATGCGCTCGACATTCTCCACCACCACGATGGCATCATCCACCAGCAGCCCGATGGCCAGCACCATGGCGAACATGGTCAGGGTGTTAATACTGAAGCCGCAGGCGTACAGCACCGCAAAGGTACCGAGCAGCACCACCGGCACAGCAATGGTGGGAATGAGCGTGGCGCGGAAGTTTTGCAGGAACAGGTACATCACCAGAAACACCAGCAGGATCGCTTCCAGCAGGGTTTTCACCACGTCCTTAATGGAGGCTTTGACGAACGGCGTGGTTTCAAACGCCACTTTGGCTTCCAGCCCGTGCGGGAAGTATTGCGCCAGTTCGGCAACACGGGCGCGCACCAGCTTGTCGGTGTTCATCTCGTTAGCGCCGGAGGCCAGCTTGATGCCGAGACCGGATGCCGGCTGGCCATTATAGCGGCTCAGAAAGTCATACTTTTCGGCGCCCATGGCGATGGTGGCCACGTCGCCGAGCGTCACCACTGAACCGTCGGTGTTGGTTTTCAGCGTAATGGCGCGAAACTGCGCGGGCGTCTGTAGCATCGACTGGGCGTTAACCGTGGCGTTCAGCGCCTGTTTGTCCACCGACGGCAACCCGCCGACCTGGCCGACCGCCACCTGGGTGTTCTGCGATTCGATGGCGCTGACCACATCGTCGGTGGTTAGCGCGTAGTTAATCAGCTTATTGGGATCGAGCCAGATGCGCATCGCGTATTGCGATCCGTAG
The DNA here is from genome assembly GCF_004916815.1 of Pantoea sp. R102. Taxonomy (NCBI): domain Bacteria; kingdom Pseudomonadati; phylum Pseudomonadota; class Gammaproteobacteria; order Enterobacterales; family Erwiniaceae; genus Pantoea; species Pantoea sp. R102. The sequence continues at coordinate 3,372 of NZ_SDFT01000226.1, read as the reverse complement.
GCATCGACCTGGCCGACGCCGTCGATGCGGCTGAGCGGATCCTGAATATTACTGGCAACGTAATCGGCAATATCCTGTTTATCCATGCTGCCGTCGGTGGAGACAAAGGCAATCATCAGAATGTTGCTGTCGCCGGTTTTGTTTACCGTGACGCCCTGCGATTGCACCGCCGCTGGCAGTTTGCGCAGCGCGCTCTGCAGCTGATTCTGTACCTGTTGCCGCGCTTCATCCGGGTTAGTGCCAGCGGTAAAGGTGAGGGTGATCTGCGCCTGGCCGGTATTGCTGCTGTTGGAGGACATGTACATCAGGTTATCGATCCCCGTCATATTCTGCTCGATAACCTGGGTGACGGTGTTTTCCAGCGTCTGCGCGGATGCGCCGGGATAGTTGGCGGTGATGCGCACGTTAGGCGGCGCGAGATCCGGATACTGTTCCACCGGCAGCGAGATAATGGCCAGCGTGCCACACAGGCACAGCAAAATAGCCAGCACCCAGGCAAAAATGGGGCGGTCGATAAAAAAGTTCGACATGAAACCGACACTCCTCAGCTGCGTACTTTGTACTTGTTATTAGTAAAAGCGTGCCGCAGGCTGCGCTTCACGCTGGCGGAGTGCAAGGGCGATCCTGAAAACTCCGGCTGCTGCTTACTGTACGCGGGGCAAATTAGGGAATCGTGGATAAATTATGGAGAAAGTGTAAAAGTCGCAGCAGCTTTATGTGCGCAATCACACATTGCGACTCTCCAGCCACAGCACCGTTGCTGCAACGCGGGAACGGACGTCGAGCTTACGCAGCAGGTTGCGGATGTGCACCTTTACCGTTTCTTCCGAAATGTGCAGCGTGGCGGCAATCTCTTTGTTGGATAAGCCGCGTGCTACTTCCTGCAACACATCCAGTTCGCGCTCGGTCAGCTGTCTGAACGGATTGACGCTGGGCTGGCGGGTCGCCAGATATTCTGCCACCACCTCACTGAATACGTTCTCGCCCTGTGCGCCGCGCATCACCTGCGCCAGCAGCAGTTCCGGTTCGCTGTCTTTGAGCAGATAGCCATCGGCACCGGCATCCACCATGGCGTAAATATCGCTGCGCGCGTCGGAGACCGTCAGCACCAGAATGCGTGCCGCGACGCCCTCGTGGCGCAGCGCCTTCAGCGTATCCAGCCCGGACATGCCCTTCATATTCAGGTCGAGCAGAATCACATCCGGTGCCAGACGGCGCGCTTCGGCCAGCGCTTCGGTACCGTTATTCGCCTCAGCCACCACTTCCAGACGCGGTTCCAGCGCCAGCAACTGGCGGATACCGCGACGCATCAGCGGATGATCGTCAACGATCATAATAGACAGGGAAGGGTGAGCCATAGGTTCTCCAGAGTTTCAATCCGTTTGCTAAGTGTAATGCGTTAAGCCAGCCGGTGCGCGGGGCGGGCGGGAAAACGCAGCGTGACGCAGGTGCCCTGCGCCTGCGGGGTAATCAGTAAGCTGCCGGCGAGACGCGCCGCGCGCTCGGCCATGATAGTCAGCCCGTAGTGGCCCGGCGGCTCTTCTACGCTATTGATACCGCAGCCGTCATCTTCGATGGTCAGCAGGTGCTCATCATCAGCGACACGCTGATAGCGAATCTGAATCTGCTGCGCCTGTGCGTGACGAATTGCATTGAGCAGCGCCTCGCGCGCAATCTGCAGCACGTGCACCTGCTGCTGAGCATCCAGCGTTTGCAGACCAGGCTGGTAGTCAAAGGTAATCGCCGCCTGCGACTGCTCCTGCAGCGGGGCGATCATCGCCTGCATCGCCTGCACTAAATCGGCCTGTTCAATGCTCAGGCGGAAGGTGGTGAGCAGCTCGCGCAGCTGCTGATACGCCTCGGCCAGCGCGCGATCAAAATCGGCGATGATCGCCTGTGCCTGCGGCTGGCTGCTATCGACATTACGCCGCAGCAGCGTCAGCTGGATACGCAGAAAAGAGAGCGACTGCGCCAGCGAATCGTGCAGCTCGCGCGCAATGGTGGCGCGCTCTTCAATCAGCAGCATCTGCTGATACTGCTTCTGCGTCTGCCAGATCCACAGTGCACGCGCCAGCATGTTGGCCAGACTGTGCATCAGCTCATCGGCCGGCGGCGCGCGGCGGGTTTGCCAGCACAGTTCGCCGAGGCGCTGCTCCTCCTGCTGCAGCGGCAGCCGCTGCCAGCTGAGATCGTCGGCGGGCACGCCGGCCTGGAAGGCGATATCCTCGCTGGCGATTTGCAGCACCTCCAGTGCTTCCCGTCGCTGCACCAGCCGCAGCAGGCCCTGGAACAGCTCGGGATTGAGCGGGCTGCCGGTGAGAATCTGCGAGCTTTCATACAGCAGCGACAGCGTGCGGTTGGCCTGGGTTAAATCTTCGGTTTTATTGCGTACCGCGCACTCCAGCAGGCGATAGTGCGAATGCAGCCGCTCCGCCATAGTGGTAAAGGCCTGCGCCAGCACGCCCAGCTCGTTGGGCTGATGCACGGAAAGCGGCGGAAAACTGAAGTTGGCCTGCTCGACGTATTGACTGGCGGTGACCAGCGAATCAAGCGGACGCACCACGTTGCGGCGAATAAAGCCAATGCTCCACAGCGCCAGCGCGACAATCGCCAGAAAGCCGAACAGGCTGCTGGCGGCCACCAGATGCATTTTCAGCTCGGCATAGTGCTGCACCGCCAGCACGAAGCGGTCAATCTCACTGACGTAGCCCGCCACGCGCTGCTGGTACACCTGCGCCCGCGCCGGCTGCAGCGTCTCCTGCAGTACCGGCCAGCTGTCGCGCAGATAGCGGTAGCGGCTGCTGACTTCAATCGGCACCCACGGACGCTCCAGATGTTGCAGCGCCGGTGACTCCAGCGTCTGCTGATATTGCTGCATATGGTGCGCCAGCTGCTGCGGATCGCGCGTGCTGTCCCACGCCAGCCGGTAGATTTGCATGCGCAGCGAGCCGGCGACATTCACCGCTTCGGCATCGCGCAAACTGCTGGAGAGCGTCATCAGCGCCAGGCCGGTGGTTAACAGCGACAGCAGCACAATCGCGCTGAGCGTGCGGGCAATGGTGCGGGTAACGGGACGTTTCACTATCACAATAATAACCCTTACAAGAGCGGGGGATTATAAGTCAGCCGCAGCGCGGGTGCGAGCGCGAAATTGACACATCTGGTTACTTTTACCAGAGAAACTCACCGCGGTTTACGTTTCCCTGGATTACCGGCGTTTGGCTGGCGAAATATTGAACGCCTTTACCGCCCGCGCAACCTGGTTTGCACTGGCTCGCCGATACTTTGACGCGTAACCCTTTTCCCGCACGACAACAGGAGCACCTCATGAAGACACGTTATGCCGTAATGACTGCTGCACTGCTTGCCAGC
>NZ_SDFT01000225.1:0-8919 GCF_004916815.1 Pantoea sp. R102 | reverse complement strand
GGCGATGAGCCAGAAAATCAAAGAACTGGAGCAGATGGCGGGCGTGGCGCTGGTGCAGCGCACCACGCGCAGCGTGCGGCTGACGTCGGCCGGTGAAAAGCTGGTGGACGACCTGCGTGAGCCGTTTGCGCGCATCGCGCAGAGCTTCTTTAGCGTGCGTGACGAAGCCGGGCCGGTACGCGGTCTGGTGCGCATCAGCGCGCCGGTGGCGTTTGCCCGGCAGCAGCTGGTGCCGATTATCGGCGACTTTCTGCGCGACTATCCGCAGGTGCGGTTGCAGCTCAACGTCAGCGATCGGCTGGTGTCGCTGGGCAGCGAAGGATTCGATCTCGCCATTCGCCACAGCCAGCAGCTGCCGGAAACGCACGTCGCGCTGCCGCTGTGTGAAACGCGCACGCTGCTGGTGGCCGCGCCGGACTATCTGACCCGTCACGGTACGCCAGATTCGCCGCAGGCGCTGCAGCAGCATAACTGCCTCTATTATCCGCGCGGGCTGGAGTCGCCGCAGTGGCGCTTTCGTCTGCACAGCGATGACAGCGAAACGGTGCAGGTGAAGATTCAGGGTAATTTCGCCACTAATAACAGCGAGTCGATTCGTGACGCTGCGCTGCAGGGGCTGGGCATTGCCATGCTGCCGGACTTCAGCGCCAGCGCGGCGCTGGCCAGCGGCACGCTGCAGCAGGTGCTGCCGGAGTGGCAGGCGGTCGATGCCTTTGCCGACCGCCTGTGGGTGGTGCGGCCTTACGCAGCGCAGGTACCGCGTGCCGTCACCACCTTTATCCACTGGCTACGCACGCGCTTTGTTGATGGGTGAGGCCAGCGGCGCGCTGAGCGGTGCTGTGGGCTGCATCATCGCTCCCAGCAGGCTGCGACGGTTGTAGTTACCGAGACGCAGATTGAAGTCGAGATGCAACTGCTCAATGCCGCTCAGCTTGATCACCGGCGGCGGCGTATGCGGGCGCTGATGGAACAGTACCGTGTGCGCAAAGGCATCACTTTGCCAGTTGTTCAGCCGCTGATAGTAATACGCGTTGGCCTCGCATTTACGCAGATACAGGTTCACGCGGCGATGTTCGCGCATCGCCGCCTGCTGCGCCAGCGAACCCAGCTGCTGTGCCGGCTCGGCGATTTTCTGCGTCAGCAGAGCAAAATCATCGCGCTTTGCCAGCTCATTAAAATAGTTGTGCGCCCCCAGATGCTTGATCGGCGCGTACTGTTTTTGCCACTCGCGAATAAAAGGATTATTGGGCGCAGCGGCAAGAAACCAGTTTTCAATCACCGGTGCCAGATAGTTGACGGTGGCAATTTCACGGTAATAGCCAATCACATCCATGCGGCGTTCCTGATGCGCACGGTGCACCCAGCTCAGGTCTTCAAATAACAGCGTGCTGCAGTCAATCGCAATGCCGCCGTAGCGTAATAATAATTCGAGGCGAATGACTTCACTTTTTTGCTGCTCGCTTAATTGTGTCGAAGTAAAAATAAAATCCGGCAGGACTTCTTTAAGCGTTAAACGGTTTAATACATACACCTGATGGTCGGGATTATCCTGCCGTAGCTGCTGGATATTTAACGCCATCGATTTTGGTAAATATTCATTGTCCCAGTACATCCAGATTTTTTTGGGTATTTCCGGCAGCGCTTTCTCACCCGAAAGCAACACGATATTGTCCTCTTCGCTGGGATCATATTCCGGCGCGCAGAGCGCAGTATGCTGTTTGTTCTGCAGTAATGTCTGGCCGGTGAAGGCGATTCTCTGCCAGTGTTGCCAGAGCGTAAGGGCTGGCTGGAGACGTTTTTTTGTCATGATGCACCTGATTATTGTGATTATGGGGAGCAAAGATTCCCTGATGCTGGCGGCTTGAGCGCGCTTATGTGTCCTGACGGCTGTGTGTAAAAAGACTACCCTTGCTTAATAATCGATCCGCAGCGGCAAGGCTACGAATTTTTTTCGCTTTCAGATTTACCGGAAATGCCGGGATCCGGGATGGCTAAAAAGAGGTATCAATAAAATGATGAGGTACAGCGTTTTTTATTTTTAATCGATTAAGATTATTCCTAATAAAATAACCTCCTGCAGGCGCAGGCCGCGGCGCGGAATAAAAATGAGCGATCGGCGGTCCGTTAACGGCGCTGTATTTTCCCCTGGCCTGGCCGCCGCTTGCCCAACGCGGAGGCAGGTTAGCTACGCTTAGAGCAGGCAACGAAAAAAAGGAGGCACTATGCAGCCACACAAGCGTGGGTTACTGGCGGTTGATAAGCAGGGCAACCGCGTGCTGTTTCTCAATCCCGATAGCTTCGCCGTTGAGCAGGAGCTGAATGCCTTACCGCCGCGACCGCATGAGCTGCTGATGCTGCCCGCGCTGGAGAAGGCGTATGTGCCGATCTACGGTGATGGCGTCCATGGCGACAATCCGCATCCGGGGCACAAGGTGGCGATTATCGATTTGCGCCGGCGGCAGATTCGCGGCTTTATCGATCTGTCACCGCTCAAGGCGCCGCACAGCGGCCAGCTGGGGCGCGATGGCAAAGTGTATCTGTGCTGTGAACACAGTGCCGCGGTGGCGGTGATCGATCCGCACAGCGACACGCTGGAGAAAACCATCCGGCTGCCGTCGCACAACGCGCACCGGCTGACGCTGTCGCCCAGCGGCCGCAAGCTGTTTACTGAAAACGAAGAGGACGCCAGCATCACGGTGGTGGATCTGTGCGAGGCGGAAGGGCGCATCATTGATAACGTCCTGCTGCCGGGACCGATTGCCGGCATTGCCGCCTCGCCAAAGCACCCCTATCTGGTGGCCAGCGCGGCAGACGCGCCGCTGCTGTACGTGGTGGATCGTCAGAGCCATCGTATCCGCCAGCGCATCACGCTGCCCGGCCATCAGCAGCCGTGCCAGGTGGTGCGCTTCAGCGCCAGCGGTGAGCGGCTGGTGGCGATTGGCGACGGGGAAGGAGTGGTGACGCTGTTTGACGACTTGCTTAATCCGTTGGGGGACGTCGCGGTCGGCAATCAGCCGATGGATGGCTGTTTTAGCGCCGATAACCGCAGCCTGCTGATCGCTAATCAGGGTGACGGTTCGCTTAGCCTGATCGATCTGACGCAGATGAAGGTCATCGCCACGCCGCAGGCTGGCACCGGCTGCGAAGTCCTGAGCTACTTTCAGCTGTCGTCCTGAGTGCGACGGCCGCCATCAAATAAATGGCCGGTGATAAATCGCGCTGCTCCAGTGGCGGCTGCTGGCGTGTTTTTCTGCCTGCCAGCCGCGTTTGCGCAGTTGGCGCGCAATCAGTTTGTTCATAATACCGTGGCCCACCAGCAGCACCGTGCCCTGTTGCGACAGGGCAATCAGTTTGTCTGCCGCCCGCTGCGCGCGCTGCCGGGCATGCTGCACTGATTCCACGCGCCCGGCGTAACCGCACAGCCACAGCAGGCGCAGCAGCGCCAGCCACAGCGTCAGTGGCAGATGCAGGCGCGCAAACGGCAGCAGCGGCATCGCCACTTCACTGAACACCTCATCCACGTCCTGCGCCTGCAGACCGAGCCGCGCCAGCGACGAACGCGCACGCGGCAACGGACTGCAGGCAATCACGCTGGCCATGCGCGCAATCGCCATACTGCGCGGCGGCGGCGCATCACAAATCACCGCCTGGTCGTAGCCTTCACACCAGTCCGCCAGCGCCCGCGCCGTAAAGCGCCCGCTTACCGGATGGTCTGGCTTGCCGTGTCGCATGAGGATAATGGTCATAATGCTCCTGAGTGAAGGTCATCCAGTCTACTGCTGGCGCGCAGGATTTCGCGCGGCCCGGGCGGTTTTAAGAATAATGCCCGGGTGTCATCAAAACTTAACTGAAATGTGCGAAAACGGCGCGGTGAAAGTTTGGTCGCCGTTTTTGCCAATGATAAGCAATAGTCGTTAATCACGCAGCGTGCGTGAATTTTTTAATGACGCTGGCTGTAATGTAATGTCATGAATTAAAGCAGTTTTTTATCTTTTTCTCCTGCACCATTGTGAAGATAAGTTAATTATTTTCCTGTTGATCACTTGATTTATCTACGCGCGTAGATAGACTGTCTTCACAGTGACAACTCACGGTGCCAGAGACGAAGTTGGCCTTGAGATGACCCAGTTACATTTGCCGTGCTAATGCGATCGATGAAAAAAACATCGGCGAAATCAGGCAAATAGATGAATTCCAACACCAGGGAATTCTTTACTGACCTTTCATCCAGGTTTGCCTACTGAACGTCGCCACCGGGGAGTTCCGCTTGTTGCCAGGGAACCGACCCACGGATGGGCGTTTACTGTTTTCACCTCTTTCAGGGAAATGGTTATGACGGTACATCACTCCGTTACGCAACAAGGTTCACCCGCTTCCGCCGCCGATGCGCGGCTGGAAACCACCACCGGGCGCAAAGATTTCTGGCGCGCCACCTTCTCCTGCTGGCTGGGCACCGCGATGGAATACGCGGATTTCGCCCTGTATGGCCTTGCTGCCGGCATCATTTTTGGCGATGTATTCTTCCCCGAAGCCACCCCGGCAATGGCGCTGCTCTCCAGCTTTGCCACCTGGTCGGTCGGCTTTATTGCGCGCCCGATCGGGGCGCTGCTGTTTGGCTGGATTGGCGATCGCAAGGGCCGCAAGGTAGTGATGATCAGCACCATCATTCTGATGGGCGCTTCGACCACGCTGATCGGCCTGATTCCTTCCTATGCAACGATTGGTCTGTGGGCGCCGGCCTGCCTGGTGCTGCTGCGTTTCACACAGGGGCTGGGCGCCGGCGCAGAGCTCTCGGGCGGCACGGTGATGCTGGGTGAATACGCGCCGGTTGAGCGCCGTGGCCTGGTGTCGTCGGTGATTGCGCTTGGTTCCAACAGCGGCACGCTGATTGCGTCGCTGGTGTGGCTGGCGGTGATTCAGATGGATAAAGCCACGCTGCTCGACTGGGGCTGGCGTATTCCGTTCCTCAGCAGCGTGTTGATTGCTGCGGTCGCGCTGTGGATTCGCCGTCATCTGCGTGAAACGCCGGTGTTTGAGCGTCAGCAGGCGGAACTGCAGGCGCAGCGCCATGAAACGCTGGCGCAAAGCGCGACGCAACCCGACAGCCGCAGCTTCTGGCAGCGCAGCCGCGCCTTCTGGACCATGGTGGGCCTGCGCATCGGTGAGAACGGCCCGTCCTATCTGGCACAGGGCTTTATCGTCGGCTACGTCGCCAAAGTGCTGATGCTGGACAAATCGGTGCCGACCACCGCGGTGTTCATCGCCTCGCTGCTCGGTTTCCTGATCATCCCGTTTGCCGGCTGGCTGTCAGACCGCTTTGGCCGACGCATCACCTATCGCGGCTTCTGCCTGTTACTGATGGTCTACGCCTGGCCCGCCTTTAGCCTGATGGACAGCCGCGAGCCGGCCATCGTGATTCCGGTGATTGTAGTGGGCATGGCGCTGGCGTCGCTGGGCATCTTTGGCGTGCAGGCGGCGTGGGGCGTGGAGATGTTTGGCGTTAAACACCGTTACACCAAAATGGCGGTTGCCAAAGAGCTGGGGTCTATCCTTTCAGGAGGCACCGCACCGCTGGTGGCGGCGGCGCTGCTGTCGTTTACCGGCCACTGGTGGCCGATTGCCGTGTACTTCTCGGCCATGGCGACCATCGGTTTCCTCACCACCTTCGTGGCACCGGAAACGCGCGGACGCGATCTGAATCTGCCGGAGGATGCTATCTGACGCGCAGGATGGTGCAACATTCTTTGATTACGCTGGCCGGTACTCCCGGCCAGCGGCATTAACACAGAGGCAATATTGGCGAAATCCCCAACCGGAAATGTGACACGCAGTGACGTCGCCAAAGCCGCCGGAACCTCGGTGGCGGTGGTCAGCTATGTGATCAACAACGGACCGCGTCCGGTGGCCGAAGCCACGCGTCAGCGCGTGCTGGCCGCCATCCAGCAAACCGGCTATCGCCCGAATGCGGTGGCGCGCGCACTGGCCTCCGGCAGTACCAAAACCTTTGGCCTGATCGTGCCCAATATCGCAAACCCGTTTGTCGCCTCGATGGCGCACGTGCTGCTGCAGGAGTCGCTGAACCACGGCCACGTGATGCTGCTGGGCGATGCCGGTGACGATCGCCAGCGCGAGCTGGAGCTGATCCAGGGTTTGCTGAATCGTCAGGTGGATGGCCTGTTTTACACCAGCGTCGATCGCCATCCCTATATTGATGTCATCCAGGCGAGCGGAACGCCGCTGGTGATGCTGGACCGCATCGAACCGCGTCCCGGCGTCAGCATGCTGTGCGTTAACGAACGTGAAGCGGCGCGCCAGGTCACGGCGCATCTGCTCAGCCACGGCTATCAGCAGGTCGGCATGATCAGCGGTCCGCGCGAGATGCTTAACGCGCAGGATCGTATTCAGGGCTGGCGCGACGCCATGGCGCAGCACGGGCTGACGGTAGATGAAGCGCTGATTTTTCCGGCCGGCTATTCACGCCAGGGCGGTTACGACGCCGGGCAACGCATGATTGCCAGCGGCCGGGTGCCGCGCGCGCTGTTTACCAGTAACGAAGGGCAGGCGATTGGCTGTATTCGCGCGCTGTCCGAACATGGCCTGCGCGTGCCGCACGATGTCGCGCTGGTGTGTTTCAACGGTACCGAGCAGTCGGCCTTTCATGTGCCCACGCTCACCACCGTGCGCCAGCCGCTGCGCGAAATGGCACGCAGCGCCATCGCCATGCTGAAAAACGGTCATGGCGAGGCGCAGCTGGCCGAATTTCCTCACCATCTGGAGATCGGTGAGTCCTGTGGCTGCCAGCTATCTCAACAAAAATAAATATATAACATTATGAAAAGACTAATTATTGATTGTGATCCGGGGAATGGTATTGCTGGCGCTAACACCGATGACGGGCTGGCGCTGGCCTTAGCGCTGGCGTCACGCGCGCTGGCCGTTGAGCTGATCACCACCGTGAGCGGCAACACGCCGAGCGCGGTGGGAGCGCGGGTGGCTAAAGATCTGCTGCAGCGGCTCGGACTGAACATTCCGGTAGTGCAGGGCGCGCTGCAGGCGCTGCGCGAAGATCCGGCGCCGTGGCGCGCGCGGCTGGATAACGTCGCCGACCCGGCGCTGGGCGAACTGTGGCGCGGCGTGCGTCAGCCGCAGATGGTGGCAGCGGACGGCAACGATGCGGCGGGCGTGATGGGCCAGCTGATTTGTGACAATCCCGGCGAGTTTACGCTGGTGGCAATAGGCCCGCTGACCAACGTGGCGCAGGCGCTGCAGCGCTATCCGCAGATGGCGGATTCCGTAGCGGAGATCGTCATTATGGGCGGCGTATTCGCGCTGGATGACTACATCAAAGACACCAATTTTGGCCTCGATCCGGAAGCGGCGCATCAGGTGCTGCACAGCGGCGCCACCATCACGCTGGTGCCAATGGATGCCACCACGCAGACGCTGCTGACCCATCAGGATCTCACGCGCCTGACCGCCTGCGATCATCCACTGCCGCAGTTTGTGCGCGAAACGCTGCGACCGTGGATTGATTACTCCATCCGCACCCGCCATCTGCCGGGCTGCTGGATCCACGATGCGCTGGTCATTGCCTGGCTGCTCAACCAGCGCGTAGCGGACGGCGTGGATTATCACGTCGATATTGAGCTGCGTCCCGGTGCCACGCGCGGCAAGACCTGGCGCTACCGCACGCCGCTGCGGCTGGACGTTGGCGTGCCGGCGGACGCGGGCGCACTGGTGCATGTGATGCAGAACGTAAACAATCCGCTGCTGCTGGAAGTGATTGAGCAGACGTTCAACGGATTGAAACGCTAAGATTTTGCTGCGGCGCGCGGTCTCCCGGTCGGAGTAACGCGCGCCGCTTTCCTGCCGACACGCTTCCTTACATCGCGAATCACTCGCTGACAATTCCCCGCCGCGCGGCGCCTTTCTGACATGCTATATACAAATGGTTAACACAATAATAACCAGTGCAACCATTCGCTGGATAACGTTCCAATAAAAATCTGGCCGCGAGCCGGAAGCAATCAGACAGGATACCCTTATGTTTAACTGGACTGCGACCCAGCGCAACGTGGCTTTCGCCAGTTTCGCCAGCTGGACGCTGGATGCGTTCGACTTCTTTATTCTGGTGTTTGTGCTCAGCGATCTTGCGCGCTACTTCAACACCAGCGTCTCCGATGTTTCCATTGCCATTATGCTGACGCTGGCCGTACGGCCGGTAGGCGCATTGATCTTTGGCCGGCTGGCGGAAAAATATGGCCGCCGGCCGATCCTGATGCTCAACATTGTGCTGTTTTCGCTGTTTGAGTTGCTGTCGGCATGGTCGCCCAACTTTGCTGCCTTCCTGACCTTCCGCGTGATTTACGGCGTGGCGATGGGTGGCATCTGGGGCGTGGCCTCTTCGCTGGCGATGGAAACCATTCCCGACCGTTCGCGCGGCCTGATGTCCGGCATCTTCCAGGCCGGTTATCCGTGCGGCTATCTGCTGGCGTCGATAGTGTTTGGCCTGTTCTTCGAACAGGTGGGCTGGCGTGGCATGTTCCTGATTGGCGCGTTGCCGATTCTGCTGCTGCCGTTTATTTATTTTAAAGTGCCGGAATCGCCGGTATGGCTGGCGGCACGCGAGCGTAAAGAGAATCACGCGCTGCTGCCCATCATCCGCCAGCACTGGAAAATCTGTATTTACATGGTGCTGCTGATGGCCTGTTTTAACTTCTTCAGCCACGGCACGCAGGATCTCTACCCGACGTTCCTGAAAGTGCAGCACCAGTTTGACGCCCACACGGTGAGTATTATCGCCATTAGCTATAACATTGCGGCAATGCTCGGCGGCATTACGTTCGGCTCGCTGTCCGAGCGTATCGGGCGTAAAAAAGCCATCATGCTGGCGTCGTTTCTGGCGCTGCCGGTGCTGCC
>NZ_SDFT01000224.1:0-22464 GCF_004916815.1 Pantoea sp. R102 | reverse complement strand
GGGCAAACCCAAACCCAAACCCAAACCCAAACCCAAACCCAAACCCAAACGACTAAGAATCTCCCCCATTTGTCAGACTGCACTGACCGGCGCGTAGGCCTGGTCTCATTAACCTTAAACCTGCCAGTCCTTAAAATAGCCTGAGGCCAGCCGGTCAGCACAGGGGAAGCGCAGGGATGAAAGACGCATACATGGATTGGTTCATTCACCACTTTATTCAGCCACCGCGCCAGGCGCGCGTGCGTTTGCTGGCTTACACCGGCGGGCCGGTGGCAGCGCATCAGCTGGCGAACAGCCTGCCGCGCTGGCTCACTAACGATGTGCAGCACCTGCGACGCGGCATGATGCGCGAGTACCGGGCGCAGATTAACGGCATGGCGCATTTTCCGGCGCTGGTGACGGATTTCAATGACGCGCGCACGCTGGCGCTGGGGGAGCTGCAGCCGCAAAGGTGTAAGCTAAGGCTGGTGATCAGCCCTGCAGCCGGGAAATTTTTCCTTTTCGACCAGACAGGCGATGTATGGATAGGTTGTATTTAACGTCTGATTTGTTTTGGACACGCCATGGCAGGGGAAATTAAAGCCTGAAAGGATGCTGCTACAACAAAATTTTGTCGCGCTGTTAAAGTTAGCATTTTGTTGTTATCGGATTATTCCCTCCGTGTCAAAAATCGAGCGCTGTTAACGCAAGAAAATTTTATTAACTAAAAGTGACATCATTGTGATGTCCTTGATGCGCACGCCAGCATGGCATTAAGCGATGAAAAACCGCTTCTTGCCAGGCAATTAATTTTGCTACGACTGATTTCACGTGGGTGCAGTCCCATTTCCCGTGCAATCAACGACGGTTTCACTCCGCGTAATAAAGCACAAATAACGCGTTTTTCACGTATGAGGGCGTTTTTCCCGATTAACTGTTCTTCAATAGACTCAGGGTTAGCTTGCAGCAGATTATGTATTACCTGATGCAGCGTCGTTAATTTTTCTTTTTTCATTACCACTTCACTGAAGTCTGCATCCAGGAGTGTGCGACGCATCGCCTTAGCTTCTTCATCCAATAAAATCAATGTGCTGCCTTTGAACCATTCAGGAATGAGAAGTAACTCTGCCAGACCTGCCGCATCACGAGGCAGGTCGGTAATCACTAAATCGGCATAACTAAACATGAGCTCATCTGATATCGCTTCTGGCGCACCCAGTATCGTTTGCACTTCACATCCCGGGAGTGAACGGCAAAGCTCGTGTAACCCCGTCAGTGCAAAATTGCAGCTTAGCGCAATAATGATTTTTTTTGGTTTATTATCGTCACCAGTGTTGAACAGAATATCCATTCCCATTTTTGTGCTCTTATTTTATGACGGTTTGTGAAATTGTTTACAGGGTGATTAATTGCGACATGAAGATCATACGATTAATGTTCTTACAAAGATATGGGATTGTTCATCGGTGCCGTGTAGGACATGGCCTACGTTTTGTTATTTGATTATTATTGATTATTTGTTGAATTTATTAGTCTAATAGTTGGATAGAGGAAGTTTATATTTGGCTACTGACAGGAAATGAATCATGGCGAACTTTATCGTCGTCGACGATCATCCCATGGCGCGTATGGCTGTAACTTTTTTACTTGAAAAAGAAGGGCATACCTTAATTGCCGAAACTGATGATGGTCGGGAAGCACTCGAGCTGGTTGATCAGCATTACCCGGAAATCGTCGTAATGGATATTGATATTCACTCGATAAATGGTATTGAAGTCGTAAAAACTCTGCGCACCAGGAGTTTTCCGGGTATTATTATTATCGTCTCAGGTAAGAATCAGAGTTTCTATGCAATACAGAGTATTCGCTGTGGCGCAAATGGTTTTATCAGTAAAAAAGACAATTTGCCGGAAATCATCACCGCAATTCGGGCGGCACAAAATGGTTATGGCTACTTTCCGTTAGCCGGTATTAATGCACCACCGGAACAGAGCAGCACTCATCCCGATATCCGGCTACTGGAGTCGCTTTCGCCGCAGGAGTTTCAGGTATTTAACTACCTGTTGAAGGGGCTGGATAACATGCGCATTGCTAACCGCATGAATCTCAGCAATAAAACCGTTTCAACTTACAAAGGCCGTTTGCTGGAGAAATTGCACTGCAAAAGCCTGCGCGATCTCTTTGCCTTCGCCAATCGTAATCATATGGAGTAGCGATGCTGCGCCTGGTCACCCTGCTTCTGCTGCTGTTGAGCCCGCTGCTGGCCGCCCAGCCGCAGCCCGAGATATTTCAGTTGTTCAGCCGTGAAAAGCTGGCACCGATGCATATTGAGTTGAGCGGTGACGAGTGGCGCTGGCTGCGCATTAAACATGAGCTGCGCATCGCGGTGTGGACACCGGAGCTGCCGCCTTATCTGATCTTTCAGGAGGCAGCGGGCAGCGGCAACAGCGTGGAAGGGATCTACGCCGATTATCTGCAACTGCTGGCGCGTAATCTTGGCGTGCAGGCGGTGATGGTGCGTTATCCCAGCCAGGCGGCGGCGCAGGCAGCGGTGAAAAGCGGCGCGGCGGACGCCTTGTTTAGCTCGCCGGGGCGCGAACTGCACGATGCGGCGGCCTTCAGGGCGACAGACAGTTTTCTCAGCAATCGTCCGGTGGTGATTGCTGCGGAGAAGCAGGCCTCACAGCCGGTGCCCTACGATGCGCCGCTGCGCCTCGCCATGCGCGAAGGCTCTCTTACCGATGCTCAAATCAAACAGCGTTTTCCGCAGGCCAGTATAGTGCGTTATCCCTCCAGCCAGGCGGCGCTGGCGGCAGTGGCCAGTGGCGAAGCGGACTATGCGCTCGGCAGCCTGCAGGCGGCGACGTTTTTGATTGAGCGCAGCTATGTCAATCAGCTGGCGCTGGCAGCGATTTTGCCGCAAGACGCGCTGTACGGCAGCCGTCTGGTGGTGAAAGCCGATAATCAGCCGTTGTTGCAAGCGCTGAATGCCACCATCGCCGCCATTCCCGGCGAACAGCATCGGCTGATTTCGCGGCAGTGGACGCAGCGGCCGGACGTCTGGCGCCTGCAGGAGCCGCTCAGCCTGACGCCGCGCGAGCAGCAGTGGCTGCAGCAGCATGCGCAGGTGAAAGTGGGGTTCAATCCGTTCTCCGCACCGCTGGCGCTGCTGGATGAGCAGGGTGAATTTCAGGGCATTAGCGCCGATCTGCTGCATCTGATCCAGCTGCGCACCGGGCTGTTTTTCACCCCGGTGCCGGCGTATTCGTGGCGTGACGGCGTACAGCAACTGGAGCAGCATCAGGTAGCGATGCTGGCGGCAGTGGCACAGGATGATGGCCATCAGGAGGCGGTGCGCTTTACCCGGCCTTACCTGAAAGTGCCGCTGGTGCTGCTGGTGCCGGACCAGCCCGATGCGCCGCAGGCCCTTTATAACGGCATGAAGCTCAGTATCGTCAAAGGCAATCCGTCGCGTCAGGCGCTGCTGGATCGCTTCCCCACGCTGCAATTGTCTGAAGTGGATAACGCCAGCCTGGCGCTGCAGCTATTGCAGGAGGGCAAGGTTGCCGGGCTGATCGATAACCAGCTGAGCGTGAACACGTTACTGGCGCGCTACGCGCAGCAGCCGCTGAAGATCGTATCGCGCCTGGCGCTGCCGCCGGTGGAGCTGAGCTTTGCCGTCAGTCGCGATCAGCCGGAGCTGCTGAGTATTATTGATAAAGCGCTGGCCGACATTCAGCCGAGCGAAATCTCACTGATTGCCAGCCGCTGGCAGGGCACACCGCAGACCACGCGCACCACCTGGCAGCTATACCGCGCGCAGTTTTACGCCATCTCTCTGCTGACCGCGCTGCTGCTGATCGCCTGTCTGGCGTGGGTTTACTATCGCGGCAAAGAGGTGAAGCATCGCCGTCGCGCAGAAGCTGATCTGCAGGCTGAACTGCGCTTTCGCGATGCGCTGCTGAATGGCCTGCCAACGCCGGTCTACGTGCTGGATCGCAACTGGAACGTGGTCAGTGCTAACGGTGCGTTTCAGCGCTTTTTTGCCGGCGTTGACGCGCAGCGCCTGAGCTTTTCGCTTTACGATCAGCGCCATCCGCTGTCGCCGCTCATCAGCAAACTCTATCCGCTGATGAGCCCGGAAGCGGTCAACGATCCGGAACTGGTGGCGCTGGCGCACAACAGTCTGTGGGGCGATACCGCCCAGGATCTGGAAATCGAGATCGAGAACGGCAGCGAAGCGCGCATGGTGCACCACTGGGCGCAGGAGCAGCGCGATGCGCAGGGCAATATCACCGGACTGATCTGCGGCTGGCAGGATGTCACCGCCTACGAGCTGCTGATGCTGGCGCTACAGGCGGAGAAAAAGGTGGCGGATGAAGCCAACCGAGCCAAGAGTTCGTTCCTCGCTACCATGAGCCATGAGATCCGCACGCCGATCAGCGCCATCATCGGCCTGCTGGAGCTGGAAGGGCGCAAACAGCGCGACAACGAAGCCATTCAGATCGCCTACGAGTCGGCCAACACGCTGCTGGGGCTGATTGGCGATATCCTCGACATGGCTAAGATTGAGAGCGGCCAGCTGGAGCTGATGCCGGAGTGGGTCAGCACCGAGCAGCTGGTGCTGCCAGTGGTGCGGCTGTTTGACGGCATGGCACGCGATAAAAATCTGACGCTGCACTACCACAGCGACACACCGTCGGGGCTGGAGGTGTTTATCGATGCCGCGCGCTTCCGCCAGGTAATCGCCAACTACATCAATAACGCCATCAAATTTACCCACGAAGGCGGCGTGGAAGTGCGGGTGATCGGCCATGAGTGGGAAGACGGTTCGCTGGAGCTGGAAATTGAGATCGAAGACAGCGGCGTGGGCATCAGCGCTGCCGACCAGGCCAAACTGTTTCAGCCGTTTACCCAGACCGAAGAGGGACGCAAGCAGACCGGCACCGGCCTTGGTTTGGTGATTAGCGCCCAGCTGCTGGAGAAGATGCAGGGCACCATGAACCTTAACAGCCAGCCGGGACGCGGCACGCTGATTCAGCTTAACGTGATGATGCCGGCACGCCGGGCGCGCAAGCTGTTGGAGAAAACCCGCGTGGTGCGCAGCCGTGCGCTGCCGCAGCTGAATATTCTGGTGGTCGACGACCATCCGGCCAACCGCCTGCTGCTGCGAAGCCAGCTCACTGAGCTGGGACAGCAGATCAGCGAAGCCAGTAGCGGCGAAGAGGCGCTGGCGCTGCTGGCGCATCAGTCGTTTGATCTGATTATTACTGACTGCAATATGCCAGGCATGAGCGGCATCGAACTGACGCAGACCCTGCGCCGCAATGGCAACGCGGTGAAAATTTTTGGTCTGACGGCCAATGCGCAATCGGACGTGCGCGTGCGCTGTCTGGAAGCGGGCATGAACGCCTGCCTGTTTAAGCCGCTGAAGATTGACAAGCTGGCCGAGCTGCTGAGCAGCAACGAGCCGGCCGCCGAAGTACCGGCGCTGGATTCGCTGCTGTCGCTCGAATCGCTGCGCGCCATGGTGTATCACGACGATGCGATGGTGGCGAAGATGCTGGAGAAGGTCGGCGAGGAGAGCCGCAACGATATGCAGCAGTGCTGGCGCCATTTTGATGCGCAGGACTGGCCGGCGCTGGCTTCATCGCTGCACCGGCTGGGCGGATCGGCGCAGATCATTTATGCCGGGGAGATCGATGATCTGTGCGGGCAGATCGAGCGCGCCTGCCAAAGCGCTGAAGATCAGGAGGTCATCCGCGAAGGGCTTCTGCTGCTGGAAGAGAAGCTGGATACGCTGAACCAGTCGGTAGTGCATTATTTGCAGGCGTCGTGATGGAGTAGTGCGGTAATTGAAATTGCGCGATAAATCGCGCCGCTACGGTTTGTGCGACTGGATAATGCAGAATCGCATCCGCAATGAATCATGCATGATGGCGCGATTTCTCGCGCAGATATTCCTTCCATGTGATGCCGCTGATAACCGCACGGGTGGTAGCGGCGCAATTTATTGCGCAATGACGTTTATCAAAGCAAACATTTTCACGCCGGTGCGCATGAATGCGCACCCTACGATGCTGTACAACCTTATTACAGACGTGCATGAATCTATCCACCGATTCACACCGGTGCGCATGAATGCGCACCCTACGGTACTGTGCAACCTTGCCACAGATGCGCATGAATACGCCTGACGACAAAACCTGTCCCGCATCGTTGTAGGGGCGCCATTTATGGCGACCAAACCACCCATCGCCAGCCATTCACCACCCCTTTCCTTATTATTAATTTAAAACGCCACTTTCACGCCGCTCAGCACATTCCAGTCGCTCACGCCGGGGCGATCCAGCCGCTGCTGCACCTGCAACTGCGTGCCGATCTCGACGTTTTCATGCAGCTGCCAGCTGACGTAACCGCCCAGCTGGGCGCTGTGGCGGGCGCGCTCAATCGGCAATCCGCGCATATCGCCGGCATCCAGCGTATTCTGCCTGCCGCTGTGCCAGACATAACGCGCCTCCAGCCCCATTTTCACTGACGACAGCGGCTGATAATCATACTTAACGCCACCAGCCAGGCTGAACTGCGGCGCCAGCTGATAGTCCACCTGCTCCCCCTGTTGCTCGGTAAAATCCGCAATATGCAGCCATTGCACACCGGCTGCGGCCAGCGGCATCAGGCTATGCGCATCCTGCTGCCAGCGCCAGCCGGCTTCTGCGCCGATATTGCCGCTAACGGCGCTGATCCGCGCCACTTCACCCTGGGTTTCATGGCGTAAAGTGCCGCGATAATGCGTCAGCCCCAGCGGTACCTCCAGCTGCCAGCCCTCAGGCGGCTGAATGCCGATCAGCGCATTAATACCCTGGGTTTGCATACGCAACTGGCTGCGTCCCGCCGGCGTATCCGACAGCATAGTCACTACGCCTTTGTGCACGCCTGCACTCAAGGCCAGCGGGCTCTGTTCCGCTTCTGGCGTCCAGCGCGCGCCCAGCATCCAGCCCTGATAGCGGCTGATGGCATCGCTATCACCCTGCGCACTGCGATAGCGCTCGCCGCCGCTATAGCCATACACAAACAGGTTGTGATGATCATCCAGACTCATCTGCCGGGCAGCGAAGTGGAAGCGGGTTTGCATGGAGTCGTTGAGGGCATACAGCATGTTGGGCAGGGCGAGGTAGGTCGGGATTTGTGGCGCGGGTGCTAACTGTGGCGGTTCCGGCTCAGGCGGCGGTGGAGGCGGCAATATAACAACTTCGCCATTACCGGGTGCTGGTGTCACGCCTTCCGGTGTATCAATTAACTGAGGAATGCCATTGTCTGGCTCACCGGTCACAACCACGTTTTGTAACCGGTAATACCACAGATGATGGCTGTTATTGCCAGCCAGCACGCTGCTCCGCACCAGGCCCGAGGTTACCGGATTGATCTCATCAAACCACGAGCCGCGGGCGATCATTTTCCCAAGCTGTTTAATCCCTTCGCCGGTCTGGCGGCTGACCTGCGCAAGCAGCGGCAGCTCAGGGATTTCCTCTATTGCCAGGCCAGACGAAGGTTCTGGCAATAGAGGAATATTCGCAGTGTTAACATTATTATTTTCTGATGCAGGAAGGGTAGGGGCGCGCTCATCAGCGAATGCAGGAAGGCTATAACAGAACGTACTGATCACCAGCGTTAGCGGGGTAAGTTTCATATTCTCTTCCATGGATGAAAATAGCGAGAATCGTCAACCTAATGCGACCGAATAATGCGGCAATTAAGTTTTGTCTGGTTTTTTTTCAGAAAAGCATAAAAAAGCCCGGTAAGACATGTCCCGGGCTGATGCGCGATGAGAGCCGCGATTAAAAACTGATTTTCACACCGGCCTGCAGATTCCAGTCGCTGATGCCTTCCTGCGTCAGGCGCTGCTGGCCCTGAAGCTGGGTGTTAAGCTCCAGATTGTCCAGTACCTGCCAGCCGGCGTAACCGCTGTACTGCAGGCTGTTGCCGCCGCGTCCGGTGGCGAAGTGCGCCGCCTGCTGGCCGTCACCAATCGCCACCCCATCGCGCTGGCTTAAGCGCTGCACGTAGCGCGTTTCCGCGCCCAGCTTCAGCTTCTCGTTGAGGCGGAAGTCGTATTTTACGCCGCCGGAGAGCTGCCACTGCAGCGGATTCCGGTAGCTGACCTGTGCGCCGTTGTGGTTGCGATCGCTATCGATCCAGCTGGCCTGCAGTTTTACAGCGCTTGTCGATACTGTCCCAGGCAAATATCGGACTACCGCTATCACCTGGACGGGTACCAATGCTCAACGGAGAAAATGCCGGATTATCTGGCGCGAAGGTTCGCCACTTTATGTAGTAATGATAGAAAGTTGTAATGGCTTCGGGTTTGAAGGTTCCACCAGTGTTATAGACGTAGGCCCCATCGATGGGTATCAATTTACCGGATTCGGGATCATCAATTTGCTGATAACCGGCACCCAGGCGCGCATATACGGTATAACGACTGCGATTTGCCAGAAAGTCTTCTTCGGTGATATATGGGGTAGGCGCGCTTTCAACAATTACCTTATTCACCCGCGGCAAGTGAAAATCTCTCGAAGGATCATCGTTATAGTTAATGCCGCGGTAAGTCGGCGCGAACCTGGCTTTGTTGCCTAAGTTCAGCGACAGGACATATCGAATATGTTTGGCGCCTGTGACAAAAGATGGCGCGATAAATGAGCTGAAACCCTCGTCGCTGACCATGCTAAAGTCCGGCATCGGCACGTCCAGTACCTAGCCTTAAAAAGTGCCATCTTTGCGATAGAGGGGAATATCAGTGGCACCGATAGCATATTTGCCCCGGTTTTCGGCAAAATCGCGGTATTCCTGCACGTCAATGTCATGGCGCATAATCCCGGCATAGGGTGAACCGCTAAGGCACAAGGTACCAATCAGCAGCGCCAGCTGGCTTTTTTTCATGATGTTCATTCCCTGAATGACGAGGAAAATTGAGCGGGCTACTTTATAAGCACATCGGTGCATCCCCCGTTAAGCCTCGTCTCAATCTGCCGGAGAAAAGCCTGAAAATGGCGTGCGGCATGGCGCGGCGAATCTGTTAAGATCGCGGCGTTTTCTTTTTCAGCTGGTCAATAAATCCATGTTAAAAATCAAATTCCTGCTGCCGCTGCTGCTGGTTATCAGTGCGCTGGTCTGGTGGCTGATGCCGCATTACAGCGATGAGGACAAGGCTTACTACATCGCGACCTTTTGTACGCTGACCCATGACGGGCGCGATAACAGCGCACAGGCGATGCAGCAGATTATTGAAGGCGGTAATTCGGATTACGCGCTGCAGAAGATTCATTTCCAGTCCGGGCTGGCAGAGCATCTGCAAACGGTGTGGCAGGATTTGTCGCCGCAACAGCAGCAGCAGGCACGGCAGGACGCGTTTGTCTGCCGCCAGTTGTTTTCAGATAAGCTGCTGCCGGGCCAGCCGGTGCGCTGAGGAATAAAAGGGTTTCACCGGCCGGACAGGCACGGTGCGGCGGAACATCAGCGCGATAAATCGCGCCGCTACAATATGTGCGGTCAACAGGCACCGAAATGATATTTCGCACGTACCGTAGCGGCGCAATTTATTGCGCAATGCCTGAATGGACACGGTGCACCTCAACATCAGCGCGATGAATCGCGCCGCTACAATCTGTGCGGTTGATAAGCACCGAAATGACGTTTCGCACGTACCGTAGCGGCGCAATTTATTGCGCAATGTCCTGAATGGACACGGTGCAACTCAACATCAGCGCGATAAATCGCGCCGCTACAATCTGTGCGGCCGACAGGCACCGAGATGATATTTCGCACGTACTGTAGCGGCGCAATTTATTGCGCAATGCCTGAGTGGGCACGGTGCACCTGAACATCAGCGTAATAAATCGCGCCGCTTAAACCTGTGCGGTTATAAATATTTTCCCGAAATATCAGACGTGATTAACGTACCGCGCAGCTAATACGCGCTGGAAACTTCCCATTATTTTCGCTGACCGGATTAACAACCGGTTTTTCCTGCTCGCTGCGATTAAACCCGACCTTGCGACACAGCGCGCAGGGATCGTCACTGCTGCGCAACAGGGCTTCGGCAGCATCGCTCAGCTGGCGTTTACGGCAGAATAGCGGCGTGCAGCCCATCACCTGTTTAAACGAGCGGGTAAAGGATTGCTGACTTTCGAAATGGTATTTAACCGCCAGACTGATAATCGGCGTGCGGCTGAATTTCAGCTCGTTCACACAACAAATCAGTTTCTTTTTGCGAATATAACGCGCCAGCGTTTCGTTATGGTAACGGGCAAACAGTTTCTGTAAATACCATTTGGAATAGCCAGATTTCAGTGCAATATCATCAATGCTCAAACGTTGATCCAGGTTGGCCATAATCCATTCGGTCACCGAATCAATCACCCCTTGGTTGTATTTTTGCTGCATCATTATGGTCCTCCAATAACTCGACACAGTGTAATTAAATTAAACTTTTTAAGCACTGTCGTAACGTAAAGTTTTATCAGGAAATGGCTTTTTTATTAATTGTCATCAAGACTGGTCTTGTTTATCGTGAAATTAATCGCCGACATGTTGTGATGATGTTGAATAGTTGCCGTAATTACGGCCGTTATTATTAACGCAAATGGATTATCGCTTTGCGCGGCTTAACAGTTAAAGGTGTGACGGGCGGCGGCACGGCGCATCAATATCCACCGGCGGTTTTCGTGCCAGACTGAGGGTTTTTCCCTGTACAAAAGAGGTCACATGACGTTTCGTTTTCGATTAAAACCGTTACTGAGCGTAGCGCTGGCGTCAGCGATGCTGTGCGGCACGCTCAGCGCGCAGGCCGCAGAGGCCGTGTATGGCGAGCAGCTGGAGGGGTTTCACTATCCGCATCCGCTGCAGCATTTTACCTTCTCCTCCCAGCAGCAGTCGCTTAGCATGGGCTATATGGACGTGAAGCCAGCGCAGCAGGCTAATGGTCAGACAGTGGTGCTGATGCACGGTAAAAACTTCTGCGCTGCCACCTGGGAAGACACCATCAACGCGCTGAGCCAGCAGGGCTATCGCGTGATTGCGCCGGATCAGATTGGTTTCTGCACCTCCACCAAACCCGCCCGCTATCAGTACAGCTTCCAGCAGCTGGCGCAAAACACCCATCAGCTGTTAGCGCAGCTCGGCGTTGAGAACGCGGTGATCGTTGGTCACTCGACCGGCGGTATGCTGGCGACGCGTTACGCACTGATGTATCCGCAGCAGACGCAGAAGCTGGTGCTGGTCAATCCGATTGGCCTTGAGGACTGGAAGGCGAAGGGCGCGCCGTGGCGCTCGGTGGATCAATGGTATCAGCGCGAGCTGAAGCTCGACGCGGCGGGCATTAAGAAATATGAGCAGCACACCTATTACAGCGGCCAGTGGAAGCCGGAATATGACAAATGGGTGCAGATGCTGGCCGGGCTAAATAAAGGACCGGGGCATGAGAAAGTGGCGTGGAACTCGGCGCTGATCTACGACATGATTTTCACCCAGCCGGTCTATTACGAGTTTAAAGACCTGAAGGTGCCGACCACGCTGATGATCGGCACGGCCGATACCACGGCGATTGGCAGCGATATCGCTTCACCGGCGGTGAAAGCGCAGCTCGGCCATTACAACGTGCTGGGTAAACAGGTGGCACAGCTGATTCCCGGCGCGCGACTGATTGAGTTCCCCGGCATGGGGCACGCGCCGCAGATGGAAGCGCCAGCGAAGTTTAATCAGACGTTGATTGACGACCTGGCGCGTTAAGGTGAATGCCCGCGCAGCGGCTATCTGCGCGGCTGCCTTTTCTGATACTTGGCGGCGTACATACGTGCGTCGCTGCTTTCCAGCAGCTGCTCCAGCGATTGCGGCTGCTGCGGATCAAATTCCACGATGCCCGATGAAAACTGCAGCGTGTAGCGCCGCTCCAGATTCTTCATCTGTTTATGCAGATAGTGGGCGAAGCGCGCCAGCGTCGCTTCCGCTTCGTCCTGACGAATGCCGTTCAGCAGCACCACAAACTCATCGCCGCCGAGCCGGGCAAAGATATCGGCATGGCGAAAACTCACCTTCATGGCATCGGCAAAGTCCATCAGCGCGCGGTCGCCCTCGCGGTGGCCATGCCGGTCATTGATGGCCTTAAAACCGTCGAGATCGAGAAACGTCAGGCTGGCGGGCAGCTGTCTCAGCTGGCACTCATTCAGCGCCATCTGACCCAGCGTCATAAAGCCGCGCCGGTTGGTGATTTGCGTCAGCTCATCGGACGTCGCGGTCTGAAACGCTACCAGCTCGGCTTCGGCCATGGCCGCCAGATCGCGCAGCGCGTGCAGATCCTCCGCGTTAAACTGGCGCGCATGATTATCGATGATGCACAGCGTACCGACTTTGGCACCGGACGGCGTGCGCAGCGGATAGCCCGCGTAGAAACGCACCGGATTGTCTGCATCGGTAACCAGCGGATTATCGCTGAAGCGCGTGTCGGCCAGCGCGTCCTCAACCACCATCACCTCATCCTGCAGGATGGTGTGGCCGCAAAAAGAGATGTTACGCGCGGTGGTTGGCCGATCAAAACCGTCGCTGGATTTAAACCATTGATAGTCATTCTCCAGCAGACTGACCATCGCGACCGGAACGTCAAACAGACGTCGGGCAAGGCGGGTTAAACGGTCAAAACGCTCTTCTGTGGGTGTGTGCAGAATGTTGAGCGCACGTAACTGGGCCAGACGCTGTGATTCGTCCGCAGGCAGTGCAGGTGCTTTCATCGCGTAACTCTTTTAATGATGGATGTGTTACAGCAAACCGGATGTCGTGCCCGCGCAGGGGCAGAGAGCACTAAACAACCGCGGCAATCCGCGATTGTTTAGCGTAACGAGAGGATCAGAGCACTTTTTGCTCGGCAAGATCAAGGGCGAAATAGCTGAAAATGAGATCTGCACCGGCACGCTTAATGGCACCTAAGCTCTCCAGCACCACATTACGTTCATCAATGGCGCCCGCCTGAGCGGCAAATTTGATCATCGCGTACTCACCGCTCACCTGGTAAGCCGCCAGCGGCAGCGTGGTGCGCTCGCGGATATCACGCAGAATATCGAGGTAAGCGCCTGCCGGTTTGACCATCAGCGAATCTGCACCTTCCGCTTCATCAATCAGCGACTCGCGAATCGCTTCACGGCGGTTCATCGGGTTCATCTGATAGGTTTTGCGGTCGCCTTTCAGCGCGGTGCCCGCTGCTTCACGGAACGGGCCGTAGAACGACGAGGCGAATTTGGTGGAGTAAGACATGATAGCGGTATCGGTAAAACCGGCCGCGTCCAGCGCCTGGCGAATCGCTTTCACCTGGCCATCCATTGCTGCTGACGGCGCGATGAAGTCGGCACCGGCCTGCGCAGCAACCACCGCCTGTTTGCCGAGGTTAATCAGCGTCTGGTCGTTGTCGACGCCGTGATCGCACAGTACGCCGCAGTGGCCGTGGCTGGTGTATTCACAGAAGCAGGTATCGGACATGACAATCATTTCCGGCACCGTGTCTTTGCAGATGCGCGACATGCGCGCCACGAGGCCGTTTTCGTTCCACGCATCGCTGCCGGTGGCATCGGTGTGGTGCGAGATACCAAAGGTCATGACCGAACGGATACCGGCTTTGGCGATGCGTTCGATTTCGTACGCCAGACGTTTTTCCGGAATGCGCATCACGCCCGGCATGGCGTTGATTGGCACGTAATCATCCACGCCTTCTTCAACGAAGATCGGCAGGGCCAGATCGTTCAGGCTGAGGTGGGATTCCTGGAACAGTTCGCGCATCGACGCGCTTTTGCGCAGTCTTCTTGGGCGCTGAATGAGATTGAAATCAGACATGCTCGATTAACTTATGCTGGTGAAAAAAGTGGCGACAGTTTACCCCTTTTCGCCGGGTAGCATGAAGGATTGTGTGCGGTGCGGGCCGGGCGTCGTTGCCGGTCGGCATCAATGCCGCCCCTACAGCGCATCCGGCAACCGCCGAATCCCAACCCGCCGTTACCCGTAGGGTGCGCATTCATGCGCACCGGGAATCAGCAGAGTCCCAACCCGCAACACACCCGTAGGGTGCGCATTCATGCGCACCTGGAAGCATCACCGCAGCACCCACATTCTCACGCACCCGGCCACCGCAGAAACAAAACTCCCGCCAGGTGGCGGGAGTGAAAGGGCAGATTACTCGTTGATGTCCGGGTGCTGCTGCACCAGGTTTTTCCGCTTCGCCTCAAGGCGGGCGATCTCTTCATCAATATCTTCAATCTTCTGCTCGATATTGTCGTGATGCTCCTGCAGGATCTCACGCGCTTCTTCGAGGTCCGATGCCGCCGGTGTCGCGCCGCGCAGCGGTTTGTTGGCGGTCTCTTTCATGTACAGACCGGTCACCAGACCGACCACCGCCACCACCATCAGGTAGTAAGCCGGCATATACAGATTGTTGCTGGCTTCCACCGCCCAGGCGGTCACGGTTGGCGTCAGGCCGGCAATCAGAATCGAGATGTTGAAGGCGCTGGCCAGCGCACTGTAGCGAATGTGCGTCGGGAACATCGCCGGCAGTGACGAGGCCATCACGCCGGTGAAGGCGTTGAGGATCACCGCCAGCAGCAGCAGACCGGCAAAAATCAGCCCCAGTACGTTACTGTTGATCAGCATAAAGGCCGGAATCGCACAGAAGAACAGGGCGATACTACCGACGATCACGAACGGGCGACGGCCGAAGCGGTCGCTCAGCATGCCCATCACCGGCTGCACAAACAGCATCCCCATCATGATGGCGATGATAATCAGCACGCCGTGATCTTCCGAGTAGTGCAGGTTATGCGACAGATAGCTCGGCATGTAGGTCAGCAGCATGTAATAGGTCACGTTGGTGGCAAGCACCAGACCGATACAGGCCAGCAGGCTTTTCCAGTGTTTGCTGGCAATCTCTTTAAACGACACTTTCGGGCCGTCGCGCAGACCTTCGCGGTCGCCTTGTTCCAGCTTCTCAACATGCTGCTGGAACGCTGGCGTCTCTTCCAGTGCGTGACGCAGATACAGGCCGATAATGCCCAGCGGCAGCGCGAGGAAGAACGGAATACGCCAGCCCCAGTCGAGGAATTTCTGCTCGCCAATCACCGTTGAGATCAGCACCACTACGCCCGCGCCCAGTACGAAGCCGGCAATCGAACCGAAGTCCAGCCAGCTTCCCATGAAGCCGCGCTTACGGTCCGGCGAATACTCGGCGACGAAGATCGACGCACCGGTATATTCCCCGCCCACCGAGAAGCCCTGCGCCATTTTCGCCAGCAGCAGCAGTATCGGTGCCCAGATGCCAATCGAGGCGTAAGAAGGGATCAGGCCGATACAGAAGGTACTGATCGACATGATGACAATGGTAATCGACAGGATTTTCTGGCGACCATATTTATCGCCCAGCATGCCGAAGAACAGGCCGCCCAGCGGACGGATCAGGAACGGCACCGAGAAGGTCCCGAGCGCGGCAATCATCTGCACGCCTGGCGAGGCGTCCGGGAAGAACACTTTACCCAGCGCGTAGGCTACAAAGCCATAAACACCGAAATCGAACCATTCCATCGCGTTACCGAGTGACGCGGCGGTAATGGCCTTACGTAAACGAGCATCATCGATAATCGTGACGTCATCCAGCCCAATAGGTTTTACACGCTTCCTACGTAATTTCATGAGGTTACCCTGTATTGGAATTCAAAAAGTCCTCAACGCTGCGGACTCGGTGGAGCGTTCAGTCCGCGGCGTTGAGAAAATTAAAGCATAGCCGTGAAAGTGGTTTTTTCCCTGGCCTGCCAAAGCAATTATTACTCAGGTAATTATTGCATCCCGCGACAGAGTATACCGTTTAAATGTGATATTTGTCATGTTTCCGCCAATAACTGGCTATTTTTTGGCTAAAACTATGGCCGTTTTGGTCCGCAATTGCGGCAAAAAAATTGTCTGAATCGCGACGCAGGCCGCAGCGTAGATGCGCGGGCGAGCGAAAATATCTATACTTGCGCCAGTTTCTCTGCCGGAGATCGGGCGCCGCATGGCACGCTTTGTTTTATTTGCAAAAAGTCTCTGTTTTGACGTTGACCAGCAGGTCCTCTTTCCGGTGCAGTCGCCCGCGCACCGCGTGGCACTGACGCCGCTGCAAACCGCCATTCTGCGGCGCGTGATTGATGCGGATGGCAAACTGGTGCGCAACCAGACCCTGCATGCGCTGTTCCAGCGCGTCCCCAGCGACACACCGTTCGCCGAACGCCTGACGGCCACCATTGCCGCCATCAATCAGCAGGCGCAGCTGGCACACGCGCCGGGGCCGCTGGTGCATCAGGTGCCGCTGATTGGCTGCGTGCTGGCCGATCAGGTCGATGTGGCGCCGCTGAGCGATGAGCCGGTGGCTGCGCCAGCGGCAGCGGTGGTCAGTCCGCAACCTGCGCCCGCGCCGGCCAGCGTAAAGAAGAAGCGGCCTGTGCTGCGCTGGGTAATCGTTGCGCTGCTGCTGGTGAATGTCGCGCTGGCGCTGCTGGCACGCCAGATGTTTGCGCCGGTGCAGCACGATGCGCTGGATTTCCGGCCGCTGCTGCGCATTCAGAACAGCCAGGTGTTTATCCCCAGCCACCTGAAAGCCGATTCGTGGGTGGTGCAGGACGCGCTGCGGCGCTATCGGCAGTGGCAGCCGCGCCTGCCGGATGGCTCAGCGCCGCCGATGGTGTACATCAACCCGGTGCGCACCCGACTCTTTTCCAGCACCTTCCTGTGCGCCAAACCGATCGCGCAGAAGGACAACGAATGTATTTCATGGATGGTGTCCGCGCAGGAGATACCCGATGCGTAAAGCGATAATCACCACGGCGGTGGTGCTGGCCTTTGTGCTGCCGTGGGCGCTGGCGCTGCTGCTGCGGCCGGCAGAACCGGTGCCGGAGTGGTGTGAAGTACCGTATCGTATTGATCATGAAGGCGCGCCGGCTGGCGCGATTGATGCCACTATTCGCACGCGCTTTAAGGCGGACGGCAGCGGCAGCTCAACGCTGACCGGCACCGTCACGGTACGCGATCGCCACTATCGCCTGCATCGCGTATCCGATACCACCTGGCGCCGCCAGGGCGATTTCATGCTCAGCACCACGCGCAACGTACGTATTCTGGCAGACGACACCGTACCGCCCGCGCTGGCGGCGCAGATCGTATTTTCGCCAGCGCGCGAGGGCAATAACGATTATTACCAGATGTACCAGCTGCCCAATGGCGACCAGATGATTAACTATGCCGGGCTGCCGCGCCTGTACTGCCACAGCTAACCCTGGTGCTGTCGACGCGCCGGGGACTTAAAGCAGCGAGCGCAGCGGCGCGCCGTGCAGCCAGCCAGCAATATCTTCCACCGCCTCGCTGAAGTAGGTGCGGTAATTGGTATCGGCGACATAGCCCAGATGCGGCGTCGCCAGCACGTTCGGCAGCTGACGCAGGGGATGATCGGCAGGGAGCGGCTCCTGTTCAAAGACATCCAGCCCGGCACCCGCCAGCTGGCCAGACTGCAGCGCGCTGATCATTGCCTGCTGATCGACAATCCCGGCGCGCGAGGTGTTAATCAGTAGCGCGCCCGGCTTCATGTGCGCCAGCGCCGCGCCGTCCAGCAGATGACGGGTGCGCTCACTCAGCACCAGATGAATCGATACCACATCGCTCGCCCCGAGCAGCGCCGGCAGCGAAGCCATCTTCTCTGCGCCGCACGCCGCTGCGCGTGCTTCGCTCAGGTTCTGGCTCCAGGCGCACACGCGCATGCCAAAAGCGCGCGCCACGTTAGCCATCTCACCGCCAATCTTGCCCAGCCCAAGCAGGCCGAGGGTTTTGCCGTGCAGCGCCATGCCCAGCGTATGCTGCCACGCACCGTTGCTGCGCAGCGCCTGGCTCTCCGCCGGGATATGGCGTGCCAGACCGAGCAGCAGCCCCCAGCTCAGTTCCAGCGGCGCCGCGCTGCTACTGGCGGTGCTGCACACCGCAATCAGCCGTTCGGCACAGGCGTGCAGATCGATTGAGGCATTGCGCATGCCGGAGGTGACAATCAGCTTCAGATTGGGCAGGCGGCCTATCAGCCGGGCGCTGAGCGGGGTGCGTTCGCGCATCACCACCAGAATGTCGGCGTGCGCGATGTGAGCGACCAGTTCATCTTCGTCGGCGTAGTGGCGGTGCAGCGCGGTAGTTTGTACCTGCGGTTGCAGCGATGCCCAGTCGGCCAGCGACAGGGCAACATTTTGATAATCATCAAGAATGATGCAGTTCAGGCTCATGGTGGTCCTCAACGGGAAGCGGTTGGCGCCCCTGCTGATTAAGCCAGGCGCGAAGCTGGTTATTGTCCATCGGACGGGCGTAATAATAGCCCTGAATAAATACCACGCCACGCTGCTGCAGATACTGAAATTGCAACGCGGTTTCTACCCCTTCACCCAGTACCTCGAGCTGCAGCTTGTGGCACAGATTGATGATGGCATCCAGCACCGGAGTTTCGATCTCCAGTCCTTCAATGGCGTTGATAAAGCCGCGGTCAATCTTCAGGTAATCGAGCGGGAAGGTCATCAGATAGGAGAGCGCACAGTGGCCGGTGCCGAAGTCGTCAATCGCCACCTTCATGCCGTGCGACTGCAGATAGCGCAGCTTGCGCGACACTGCGTCGCCGTCCTCGATCAGGCTGCGCTCGGTAAGCTCCAGCGTGATCAGCATCTGTTTGTCACGGATGTTGCGGGCAAAACGCATCATGTCCTGTACAAAATCAGGGTGTTGCAGATGCTCAGCCGCGAGGTTAAAGCCAATATGGAAGCCCGGTTCTACCTGCCAGCTCTGGATATCTTCCGCCATCATCGCCAGCAGATGCTGGGTCAGCGGCACGATCATGCCTTCCGCTTCGGCATGGCTGATGAAGATGTCCGGGCGGATCATTTCGCCGTTGGGCCGCTGCCAGCGCATCAGCGCTTCCGCACCGGTGCAGCGCTGAATCCCGGTGCTGTACACCGGCTGGTAGTGCACCGTGAACTCACGGTTGCGTATCGCCCGGCGAATTTCATCCGCCCATGAGAGGCGGCGGCGCAGCCAGTTGGCGGTCAGCACCATCAGCAAAATCGAAAAGATGGCGGCCATTGGCAGGAAAATAAGCAGCGCCTGACGCCAGGCTTTGATCAGCTCGGCGGCGGGTACCGTCACGCTGACGCTGATTGGATAGCGGCTGGACTCGGCCTGATAGTTGGCGCTGCTGAGGTACAGCAGCTCTGGCTGGTCGTCCGGACCGCTGGCGATGGGGCTGCCGCCGTTGAAGCGCAGGCTCATCTGATAACGGTTCGACTCGCCGATGGCGCGCATGAAGTCCATCAGATACTGACCATCAATCACCGCCCAGAAACCGCTGCTGTCCGGCAGGTGACGCACGAAAATCACCGCCGGGCGATCCGGTACGCCGGAGGTGCCGCGAATCGACAGGCTCCACCAGGCTTTGCCGGTCACCGGTGGCGGCTGCATCATCATCCCGGCCAGCGTGTCGTGCTGCAGTCCGTAAGCCGACGAGCAGGTGATTTCGCTGCCCTGCAGGGTACCAATCGAGCGGAAGTAGGCGTTAAGGGTGCCGGCGCGCTGCAAATCTTCATCAATATCGGCGCAGCGACGATTCTGGTACTGACGCAGGCGGGTCACCATGTCCCAGGCGCTGTCGCTCATCTTTTCTGCCTGCGTCAGCAGGGCATTGGCGGTGGCAATTTGCTGCTGGCTGACCGTATGGCGCGCCTCAATGGCTGTGCAAAATATGCCCAGCACCAGCGGTAATAACCCGGCACAGACAATCAACAGCCAGCCAAAATCGCGTTGTCGTTTTTGCAGAGGCACCAGACTTTCCTCGGTCGGTTTAAGCAGCATTCAGGGAGCGCGTTACGGCGTCAGCAGCATAACACTTTCCCGCGGCCGTGCATGTTAGCGTTTTGATTTTCCACCAATCTGATACAAGTCAATTATGGTTCGCGCTTTGCATTTATTGACAATGTTTTGCCGTTACTGGCATTTCCCGGCAGGAAAAAGCCTGTGGCACGGGATGAGTAAGAATGTTGCGCCAGAATCATCAGGCATGGCGATGCGCGCTGACGCCATACGGCGGTAGCGTCACGGCGCAGGGACGCTGCCAGACGATCGGGAAATACGGATCGTCTGGCATCGTGGCGTGGTAAGACGTTACGGGCGCGGCGCGGGCCGGTTAGCTTTGACGCGCAGGCGCGGTTTGGGGCGGCCATTACCTAGCATTATCGCCAGCCGGCTGCCGCCCGGCGTGGTTTCCATCAGGATTTTGGTAACGCTGGTCAGCGGCACCGACAGCAGCATCCCGACCGGACCGAGCAGCCAGCCCCAGAAAATCAGCGACAGAAACACCACCAGCGTTGACAGTCCCAGCCCGCGTCCCATCAGGCGCGGTTCCAGCATATTGCCAAACACCATGTGAATGGCACTGAACAGCGCCGCCACCAGCACGGCGTCATACACATCATTCAACACCAGCGCCTGAATAAACGGCGGCACACCGGCGATAATCGGGCCGATATTGGGGATAAAATTGAGGATAAAGGCGACAACGCCCCAGAACAGCGCAAATTTGACGTCCAGCAGCATCAGCACCAGCCACACCGCCAGCCCGGTAATCAGACTGACCAGCGTTTTCAGTGCCAGATAGTGCGTGACGCCCTTTAGCGCTTTGTGCAATCCGGCGATGCGGATCTGCGGATTCATCATCGCATTGCGCAATTTGTACGGCAGATGGTGCACCTCAAACAGCATGAACACCACGGTCAGAATCAACAGCACTACGTTGGTCATGGCACCGGAGAACTGCGCCAGCAGCGTGGTGGCCATGTTCATAATCACATTGGGATCGAGCCGTGCCGCCAGTGCGCTGGTGGAGATATTGATATGAAACTGTGCGGCGAAATGCTGCAGCACCGTCAGCTTCTGTTCCAGCAGGCTGCGGATTTGTGGATAGGTATCGCTGAACTCGCTTACCGAACTGGCCAGCACCCCGACCAGCAGCAGCATCACAATGAAGATCACCGTGATCACCAGCGAGATCGCCACGCCGCGCCGCAGACCCCGGCGCATCAGCAGGGTCACCAGCGGATTAAGCACAATCGCCAGGAAGCTGGCGAGTAAGAAGGGCACCAGAATATCTGACGCGGCACGAATGCCCGCCAGAATAATCACTAACATCGCCAGCTTGACCAGGATGTTCTGGCCAATTTTCTCCTGTGGCTTTTCGTTCATTCCCTCTCCTGAATGGTGGTTCGCTGTGGAAAGTGTAGTTGAACGCCAGTAAGTAATTGTTTGTTTAGGAGTAAGCGAAGCGAACCCGATAAGCGCCGTCGGAGATACCGCCATCAGCCCGCCGCGAATCGACGGTGCGCACGGCGAGAAAAGGCGTATAGTGAAGCTTCAGCTATAAAAATTCCGTCAAACACGAGCGCAATCACTCATGCCTGACCAGCCCGCCGCGGCCGAATACAGCCGTTTTCGTCTGAATTTACAGATTCTCTCCATCGTGAAGTTCAACTTCGCCACCTATCTCACCATTGGCCTGCCGCTGGCGGTGCTGCCGGGCTTTGTCCATGACGGCCTGGGCTACAGCGCTTTCTGGGCCGGCGTGGTGATCAGCCTGCAATATGTTGCCACGCTGCTGAGCCGTCCGCATGCCGGTCGCTATGCCGACAGCTGGGGACCCAAAAAAGTGGTGGTGCTTGGGCTGTTTGGCAGCCTGGTGAGCGGGCTGTGTATTTTGCTGTCGGCGCTGATAGAGGAGCAGGAGGTGCTCAGCCTCGCGCTGCTATGCCTCGGGCGCGTGCTGCTGGGCGTCGGGCAGAGTTTCTGCGGCACCGGCACCTCGCTGTGGGGCGTGGCGAAAGTCGGCTCGCTGCATATTGGCCGGGTGATCTCCTGGAACGGCATTGTCACCTATGGCGCAATGGCGATTGGCGCACCGCTTGGAGTGATGATCTTTCGCAGCGGCGGCCTGCTGCTGCTCTCCAGCGTGATTATCGCCATCAGCGTGCTGGCGATAGTGCTGGCGCTGCCCCGTGCGCCGGTGAAAGGCAGCAAGGCCAAACCGCTGCCGTTCCGCGCGGTGCTCGGTAAGGTGTACGGTTTTGGCCTGCTGCTGGCGATGGGCTCGGCGGGCTTTGGCGTGATCGCCACCTTTATCACCCTGTTTTATCAGGAGCAGGGCTGGGACGGTGCTGCCTTCGCGCTGACGCTGTTCAGCGCTGCGTTCGTCGGCATGCGCCTGCTGTTTCCCAACGCCATTAATAAGCTCGGCGGACTGCGCGTCGCCAGCCTGTGTTTTGCCGTCGAGGCGATTGGCCTGCTGCTGGTGGCGGGCGCGTTCGATCCGTGGATGGCGAAGTTCGGCGCTTTTCTCACCGGCGCCGGTTTCTCGCTGGTGTT
>NZ_SDFT01000223.1:0-1361 GCF_004916815.1 Pantoea sp. R102 | reverse complement strand
ATCAAGCAGCGCATTGCTCAGTTCAATGTCGTGAGCGAAGCTCACAACGAAGGTACTATTGTTTCTGTAAGTGACGGTATCATCCGCGTACACGGCCTGGCCGATGTAATGCAGGGTGAGATGATTGCTCTGCCGGGCAACCGTTACGCTATCGCACTGAACCTCGAGCGTGACTCTGTAGGTGCAGTAGTGATGGGTCCGTACGCTGACCTCGCCGAAGGCATGAAGGTGAAGTGTACTGGCCGTATCCTGGAAGTGCCGGTTGGCCGTGGCCTGCTGGGCCGCGTGGTTAACACCCTGGGTGCACCGATCGACGGTAAAGGCGCTATCGACAACGATGGCTTCTCACCGGTTGAAGTGATTGCACCAGGCGTTATCGACCGTCAGTCAGTCGACCAGCCTGTTCAGACCGGTTACAAATCTGTCGATGCGATGATTCCAATCGGCCGTGGCCAGCGTGAGCTGATCATCGGTGACCGTCAGACCGGTAAAACTGCGATGGCCATCGACGCCATCATCAACCAGCGCGATTCTGGCATCAAGTGTGTCTACGTCGCGATCGGTCAGAAAGCCTCTACCATCTCTAACGTGGTACGTAAGCTGGAAGAGCACGGTGCGCTGTCTAACACCATCGTGGTTGTCGCTTCCGCTTCTGAATCCGCTGCGCTGCAGTACCTGGCTCCGTATGCCGGTTGCGCGATGGGTGAATACTTCCGTGACCGCGGTGAAGATGCGCTGATCGTCTATGATGACCTGTCTAAGCAGGCTGTTGCTTACCGTCAGATTTCTCTGCTGCTGCGCCGTCCGCCGGGTCGTGAAGCATTCCCGGGCGACGTGTTCTACCTCCACTCTCGTCTGCTGGAGCGTGCATCACGCGTTAGCGCTGACTACGTTGAGCGTTTCACCAACGGTGAAGTGAAAGGCCAGACCGGTTCTCTGACCGCGCTGCCGATCATCGAAACCCAGGCGGGTGATGTTTCTGCGTTCGTTCCGACCAACGTAATCTCGATTACCGATGGTCAGATCTTCCTGGAATCGAACCTGTTCAACTCCGGTATCCGTCCAGCCGTTAACCCGGGTATTTCGGTATCCCGTGTTGGTGGTGCTGCACAGACCAAGATCATCAAGAAACTGTCCGGTGGTATCCGTACCGCGCTGGCACAGTATCGTGAACTGGCAGCGTTCTCTCAGTTCGCTTCCGATCTGGACGATGCAACGCGCAAACAGCTGAGCCACGGTCAGAAAGTGACCGAGCTGCTGAAGCAGAAACAGTATGCACCGATGTCTGTTGCACAACAGGGTCTGGTACTGTTCGCTGCCGAGCGCGGCTTCCTGAACGACGTTGAACTGGCGAAAATCGG
>NZ_SDFT01000222.1:0-10059 GCF_004916815.1 Pantoea sp. R102 | reverse complement strand
GCTGTATCACCTGATCCGTATTAATGGCATCAAAACCTTTGACGATCTGCTGGCCAGCCACGGACGGGGTTGTGGTTGCGAGGTATGCAAACCGCTGGTGGGGTCGCTACTGGCCTCGTGCTGGAACGATTACCTGCTGAAAACGGCACATTTACCGTTACAGGACACGAATGACCGTTACTTTGCCAATATCCAGAAAGATGGCACCTATTCGGTCGTACCGCGCGTGCCGGGGGGCGAGATCACGCCACAGGGCCTGATTGCCATCGGCGAAGTGGCCGTGCGTTACGATCTCTATACCAAAATTACCGGCGGCCAGCGTATCGATCTGTTTGGTGCGCGGCTGGACCAGCTGCCTGCTATCTGGGAAACCCTGCTGGAAGCCGGTTTTGAAACCGGTCATGCCTACGGAAAATCCCTGCGTACGGTGAAATCCTGCGTCGGCTCGACCTGGTGCCGTTATGGCGTGCAGGATTCTACCGCCTTCGCCATCGCGCTGGAGAACCGGTATAAGGGTCTGCGCGCACCGCACAAGATCAAGATGGCGGTGTCCGGCTGCACCCGCGAATGTGCGGAAGCACAAAGTAAAGATATCGGGGTCATCGCCACGGAAAACGGCTGGAACCTGTACGTCTGCGGCAATGGCGGCATGAAGCCGCGCCATGCGGAACTGTTTGCCAGCGATCTGGACGATTACACGCTAATCCAGTACGTCGACCGGATTCTGATGTTCTACGTGCGCACGGCGGATCGCCTGCAGCGTACCAGCGTCTGGATGGATAACATGGAGGGCGGGCTGGACTACCTGCGTGAGGTGGTGATTCATGACAGCCTGGGGATCGCCGCCACGCTGGAACAGGAAATGCAACAGGTGGTGGACACCTGGCAATGCGAATGGCAGACCACGCTGGCCGATCCCTCGCGACGTGCGCTGTTTACCGCCACAGTGAACAGCGATCAGCCGGATGAAACGCTGCACTATGCACGCGTGCGCGGACAGCGCCAGCCACACAAGGCCAGTGGTATTCCCCTGATGCATCTGCCCGCCGAACCCTGGAGCGAAATCTGCCCACTGGAGGCCATTCCGCCAGAGGCCGGCATCGGAGCCCGTCTTGGCAGCGTCCGTATTGCCTTATTCCGCATGGGTGATGACTGTTATGCGCTGGAGGATCGTGAGCCGGGCAGCGAAGCCAGCGTACTGTCACGCGGTATCCTTGGTGATGTTGCGGGGGAGCCGGTGGTGATCTCGCCGCTTTACAAACAGCGTGTACGCCTGCGTGACGGACAGAGCCTTGATAATCCCCAGCATCAGCTGCGTTGCTGGCCGGTTAAACTGGAGGACGGCCAGGTCTGGGTCGCAAACCGTCCGCTTGACCTGATGGCGCAGGCATCATGAAAACTACCTGCGCTTATTGCGGGGTGGGCTGCGGCGTCGAGGTCACGCAGCCGCAGAGCGCGTCGCCTCAGGTCAGTGGCGATACCCGTCATCCGGCGAATGCCGGGCGGCTATGCGTAAAGGGCGCGGCACTGGGCGAAACCCTGACACAGGCCGGACGGTTGCTGCATCCTCAGCTTCATCACCAGCGGGTCAGCATGGAGACGGCACTGGATGCCGCGGCTGATGGTTTGCGCAGGATTATCGATGCGCATGGCCCGGAGGCGGTGGCTTTCTACGGTTCCGGCCAGTTGCTCACGGAAGATTACTATGTGGCGAACAAGCTGATGAAAGGCTTTCTCGGCGTCGCCAACATCGATACCAATTCACGCCTGTGTATGGCCTCCGCGGTGACAGGCTATAAACGGGCATTTGGGGCGGATGCCGTACCGTGCTGTTACGAGGATCTGGATGAGGCCGAGGTAGTCATTCTTGTCGGCTCGAACGCCGCCTGGGCCCATCCGGTGCTGTTTCAGCGCCTGAAACAGGCAAAAGTGCAGCGCCCTGAGATGCAGGTTGTGGTTATCGATCCGCGCCGCACGGCCAGTTGTGAATTCGCCGATCTGCATTTACCGCTCCGGCCGGGCAGCGATCCGGCCCTGTTCTCGGGCCTGCTGCACTGGCTGGAACAGCATGACGGCATTGACGTCACGATGCTGCCGCATCTGGACGGTGTAGACACAACCTTACGGGCCGCGCGGCAGTGGGATGGTGCGGCGGTGGCAGCCCATTGTGATATCAGCCATGAAGTGATCGCCGCGTTCTACGGGTTGTTTACCCGGCATGAGCGCGTACTGACCTTATGGTGCATGGGCATTAACCAGTCACAAAGCGGCAGTGACAACAACAATGCTATTCTCAATGCGCACCTGCTGAGCGGCAAGATTGGCCGACCCGGCTGCGGCCCGTTTTCGCTGACCGGACAGCCGAATGCGATGGGCGGGCGGGAAGTAGGGGGGCTGGCCAACCAACTGGCGGCGCATATGAGTTTCACCGCAGAAGATTGCGACCGTTTACAGCGTTTCTGGCGCAGTCCGCGTATGGCGCGTGAGCCCGGCCTGACGGCGGTTGATCTGTTTGACGCCATTGACCGTGGAGCAATCAAAGCTGTGTGGATTATGGGCACCAATCCGGCGGTTTCGATGCCAGAAGGCAATCGCATTGCCCGGGCGCTGGCTGCCTGTCCGCTGGTAATTGTGTCAGACGTGCTGGCGCAAACGGATACCACCGCCTTTGCGCATATTTTTCTACCCGCGCAGGGCTGGGGGGAAAAGAACGGCACCGTGACCAATTCTGAACGCCGGATTTCCCGTCAGCGCGCGTTTATGCCTCCGGCCGGAGAAGCTAAACCGGACTGGTGGTTACTCGCGCAGGTCGCCCAGCGTCTGGGCTTTCATGAAGGCTTTACCTGGACGCATCCGGCAGCCATCTTCCGCGAGCATGCGGCGTTGTCGGGGTTTGAGAACAACGGCCAGCGCGCCTTTGATATCAGCGGTCTGGCCGGTATGAGCGACGCACAGTGGGATGCGATGAAGCCGGTACAGTGGCCAATCAACGCTCGTTATCCCGAGGGCTGCGCCCGGCTGTTTAGCGACCGGCACTTTTACCATCCTGATGGTAAAGCCCGCCTGTTGCCACCGGCCACGCCGCAGCCAGTGGTGTGCGAAACGGCTTACCCGTTATTAATGAACAGCGGACGGATCCGCGATCAGTGGCACACCATGACGCGTACCGGCCTGGTTCCCCGGCTCATGCAGCATTGTGATGAGCCATTTGCAGCCCTGCATCCGCAGGACGCACAACGCTATGGCCTGTGCGCGGGCGCACTGGCACGGGTGCAGTCCGACGCGGGCTGGGTGACGGTGCGTGTGACGCTGGACAGCGGTCTGCGGCGCGGTGAGATCTTTGTCCCTATGCACTGGAACCGACAGTTCAGCCTGCAGGGCACGGTTGGCGGACTGGTGGCTTCAACCCGCTGTCCAGTCTCGGCACAGCCTGCATTTAAACAAACCGCTGTGCGTATCCACCCGCTCAACGCCAGCTGGCAGGGCTGGCTCTGGCAGCGCGACGCAAGCCCGCCTGATGCGCTGCGCTACTGGGCGCGAACACCCTATGAGGGCGTGCAACGCTTTAGCGTGGCTGGAGACGGTTCACCAGAACAGTGGCTCATGGCAACGATCCCGCTGGCCGGGCTGCAACTGCAAACCGCTCATGCGGCGGAACCGCATTACCGCCTGCTGGCCTGGCGTAACGGTGAGCTGCACCTGGTCTTTTATGCAGGCGCGTCTTTACCCGAGATCAATCATGACTGGGTTGCGCAGGCTTTTCGCCAGGCACCTGTGAATGCGGCGGACCGGCATGCTCTGCTGGCGGGACAATCGGCACAACGTGCCGTGGCTGGCCGGACGATCTGTAGCTGCTTTGGCGTTGGGGAAAACACCATCTTACAGGCGATTAAACAGGGCTGTCACAGCACTCAGGCACTGGGTAACGCACTCAACTGTGGTACCAACTGCGGCTCCTGCCTGCCGGAGCTAAAACACCTTTTGCTTTCCGTTGCTGTACCGGAGGAAGAATGATGATTGCGATCAATCCTTTAGATAAACTGCTGGCGCCGGACAACGCGTCCAGCCCTGGCAAAGTCTGGCTGGTAGGGGCCGGACCGGGGGATGTGGAACTACTGACAGTCAAGGCGCTGCGCCTGCTGCAACGTGCGGATGTCGTGGTCTATGATCGCCTGGTCAGCGAAGCGGTGATGGCGGAAGTCGCCAGCAGCGCACTCTGTATCGACGTAGGTAAACAGCCGGGCCATCACGGCCTGAAGCAGGCACAGATTAATCAACTGCTGGTGGACCTGGCTGCCAGCGGGCGCAATGTCGTACGTTTAAAAGGCGGCGATCCCTTTATCTTTGGCCGTGGCGGTGAAGAGATGGTCAGTCTGCAACAGGCGAATATTGTCTGCGAAGTGGTGCCCGGCATTACCGCCGCCGTGGGCTGTGCGGCTGCCAGCGGCATTCCACTGACGCACCGTGACTGTGCCCAGTCATTGCGCTTTATCACCGGACACGGGCGCAGCGGCGAGCCGCAGTTGGATGCGGCGGCGCTGACCGCAACCAATCAGACGCTGGTGTTTTACATGGGGTTAAGCTGGAGCAGCGTGATTAGCGCCCGGTTACGGGAATATGGCCGCAGTGAGGCAACGCCGGTGGCGCTCATTGAGAACGGTACGCGTCAGAACCAGCGGGTGCTGATCACCACGCTGGCCGGGTTGCCTGAAACTGTTGAGCAGCAAAAACCGGTGTCGCCGTCGTTACTGATTGTGGGCGATGTGGTGCGCTATTACCGGGCTGATCGAGTCGCAGCGCATGGGGAGGAGTTGGCGTTAAGTGATAGTGCAGTGCAGTGATGCTTAACGTGCCGAAGGAAGGGACACGGTTTTTACGGCTGGGGGATGAGACGGTCGCAAAAGCATTATCGGCGAATATGTTAGTGAGAGCCCCTACCTTAAGCGCCTTTCACATGAAACTGATGCCTGACAGTTACCTCACTCAGACATTTTTCTTAAGATTTTACCCTGAATAAACGCTATCGCTGCATTACACAATCGGCAATCTGTCGGACACTGAGATACGTTTGCATGGTATCCAGAACGCTTCATCACAACCTGACATTGACCACTGCCAGTCGCGCCATACTTTTTTCTTCTCAGTCCAGGTAAACTTTATTCTGGCTGGTATAGGCTGGCCGAAATCTGTCCGAATAGAGGCCGAAAAAATTCTAACTGTCTGATTATAAAGAGATGCTTTGATTAGTATTGCTACCATTCATAAGCTGGTGGTTAGCGCATATCTCTTTGAATTTACTAGATTAAATGTGCGTTTTTTAACAAATATGCTATGTATATAGCATATCCACAACGGCATGATTTGCAAGGTCAGATTTTCAGCTGTGCGTAAATTTGCGGAATTTGTCCGTAATTGCCTATGCCTCATACCAGTACGTACTCATCGCCACGGGGGTCAGGATACTTCGGTGTCATGGAGAGATTAACCGCTGTGTAAACACCTCATCCTAATGCGCTTCATATAACCTTCCCGATAAACTGCGGATCTCATGGAAAGTGGGCGGGTTGTCCGCCTCATCCAGACCGCAGCGGGTTCGCGCGCGTAAATGCCTGCGTCAGATTTTCCGGGCGTACCGGACCGGGTCTCCGCTCTGCTACTACCCCAGAATTACCTGAAAATAAATTTGTTATGTTTGACGGGTGGCAGCCTTCAGCAACGTTTAGTGACACCGCCAATCGTATAGATATTAAGATTTCAGCTGCACCTGACAGGCTGCAGCTGGCTGATTTCGTGAATTACTGGAAAGCAGAAAGCGTGGCGTACTACCAGAGTCAGTGGGAATTGAAACTGGCACGCTATATTGAAAAGGGGCGCAAACACCTTTCCTCTAAGCGCTCCAGAGAAAGACGAGACTGCATGCTGGTATCTGGGATGGATTATGAAATACCTGAAGGGTTCAGGGGAGGGTAGGGGAGCTTTACAGATTCATCTGCTGATTTTGGAAACTTTTGGGTGTCAGTCTGGCCAGTGCAGGCGCCGGCAGAAATGCTCACCGTCCTCGCTGCCATCAATGCCGGTCAGGTCCAGGGACATTTCGTCAATGGAATACTGCTCAGCGCGGGGCGTAGCTCTTCCGGGGTGGTCATTATGCGCTGCGACATACTTTGGCGTAAGTGCAATGGATAATCTATTTAAATTTCAAAAGCATTTGAGAGTCGATACATTGTCTACTGAGGTGTCACATAATTTCATTTATCCAGTCTGCAAATGCGCTTACGGCAGGGGAAAGGAATTTCTGATGTGGGTAAAGTAAGTTGACCGGGACTGATGACGGCTGCCAGTCGGCCAGCACTTCAACCAGCGCTCCCTTCTGAAGGTGCTCTGATACAACGCTCTCAGCAAGCTGGGCAAGCCAGAAACCTTCCAGACACATTTTTATATAGAGTCCCGTCTCGTTAACGGCTGCCTGACCGCTGACCGATACAGAAAGCGCTTCCGTCCCCTGGACAAAACGTAACTCGCTGGTACGCTGGGCCTGCCCGGAAAAGTAGTGTATAGCCCGATGATTTGATAAATCTCCAGGAGAACGGGGGATCCCGTACTCCCTGAGATAGTCCGGAGAGGCGCAGGTTATCCAGCGGAACTTCCCCTGTGGACGGGCAACAAGCGTGGAGTTTAGTAGCTCACCTGTTCTG
Organism: Pantoea sp. R102; assembly: GCF_004916815.1. Classification (NCBI taxonomy): domain Bacteria; kingdom Pseudomonadati; phylum Pseudomonadota; class Gammaproteobacteria; order Enterobacterales; family Erwiniaceae; genus Pantoea; species Pantoea sp. R102. Next base: position 3,364 of record NZ_SDFT01000222.1, on the reverse strand, counting down.
ATTACCCAGTCGACTCCCTCCTGTACGAGATCGACCTGCCGGTCACTCACGCCTATCATCAGGTAAATATCCGGTCAACCACCATGACGTCGCCGTCGCAGAGGCCCAGGTCCCGCATGCTGTTGCCGCTGGCGCGCACGAAGAAGGTTGATGCACGCCGGCGGATGCACAGTTCGTTCAGATCAAGTTCTTTCTCGACGTAATCCTGCGCAGGGGCGGGAAAGCCGGCGGCGCACGGATCGGCATAAAGCGGCACCCGGACCCGGGGCGTAAAAATGGGTGGCCAGAGGAGCGTCAGGCCGGCGGTACAGCTACTGGGTTCATGATCTGATGCCCTTGCCATGCTGCAGTGTGACTGCGAAAGAGCTGAGTAAATCGCGCATAAAATTCCTCCTGTTATTTTACTGTTCATGCATACAGTATTGTTGGGGCGGAATTATCTGGCAAGAGGGATTGAAACGGTTGGTGCAGAAGCGAAGCCATCTGACTGACTCGCCAGGAGATTTTTTATTAAGGTCAGCATGGCAGATACAGAACGGCGCCACTATGCTCAGCTCAGGGCCGGGAGACATGGAGAGCCGGGCTGTATCTTTAGAGCCCGGCTCTTTGTGGCCGGGCAGGTTTTGTTAAAATCCAGAATTAAGCGTTATCTGCGTTATCGGTTCATTCCGGCGTAGGTGAATGACGCTCTTTCGACACGACCGCTGCTCCTTGCGTAAACGCTGTGTTATAACAGGCAATAAAAGGTTTGTTATCTATTAAAAGGATAGTTTGGTTTAATATCGCAATAGTTAACTGTTGGGAAGCCTTCTACCATTTTTACTCCAATATCTTTTTCAAAGGAAAGATAGGCAGTATGAGGTTTTTTTCTCAAAACATTAGCAACGAGTTCGATAAAGTGCGTTTTGTTTCCATTTTGCGGAAATTCCTCAAATACTTCTTCAAAGAATGACAAGGGGAAAATATTTGCATTCATCCCCCCATCCATAAAAGCACCTAAATGGACAAGCGCAATCTCTGGCCTTTTTCGTTCCGGCAATTCCATTGTTGCATGTAAAGCGATTGCATCCCAGATAACTTCTGCTTTTTCCTCAGGGAATTTGTTATCGACTAAGTACTGCCGTGCCGCATCAACTCCATCCAGTTCGAATCTGGCATCTTTGATGAACTTTTCGGTAAGCCCCAGGTCGTGCATTATACAACCTAAATAAAGCATTTCTTCATCAAAAGCTTTACCAAGTTTTTTTCCAATAGAAGCTGCGAATAAATATGTTCTTACAACATGATTGAAAAGGGGAGCTGATGAGCATGAAGCAACAAGCTCAGTAGCCCCATCAGTGAAGCGTGTATGGGGTATAGTAACCCCTGCCAATGTTGCTGGCAATTCGCCGTTAAATCTGGAAAGAGGTATGGCTTGGGTAGTCTTACCCATTGCTTTGAACATTGGCGCAGATGCACACAGCACACAACAACATGATGAAATAAATTCTCTACGATTCATAAAAGATCTTCATATCCACTAATTAAAGAGTCAGGAATGCATTGTTTTGCTAATTTTTCTGGCAGCATTTTCTAAAATATGCAAACGCTCGCTTACTCTTGTGGCTGATGCTTCTTTTAGTTTGGCAGCAATCCAGGCTGGGGCTGTCTCAGGACGTCCAGCTTCATAGGGGGGATGTGGTGCATATTCCAGCCCCAGCTGAACTTGCATGGCTGCATCTTCACCGCAAAGCTCTCCAATCAATACCAGAGCAAAATCAATACCTGCGGTAACGCCTCCACCCGTTATGACATCTCCATCTTTTACCACTCGGCCTTCGTCCGGTATCGCGCCAAACAAGCTGAGCTGATCACGCCATGCCCAATGGCAGGCTGCTCTCTTTCCTGAGAGTAAACCGGCAGCGCCGAGTATTAATGAACCAGAACAAACAGAGGTTATATAAGATGCTGTATGAGCCAGTTTTACTATTGATTCCATATATCTATCGTTCTCAATAGCATCCGTACATCCACTTCCACCTGGAATACACAGTATGTCACATTCTTTCTCATACATGAGATCCCTGAGCCCTGTGAAATGCATGCCGTCAGCATAAACATTTTCACCGTCTACTGATGCGAGAATTGTTTCGAACTGAGGTGTACGGGAAAAGAACTGGTAAGGACCAGTGAAATCAAGCTGCGTTACGCCGTTATAGATTGGAATCAATACTTTGAAGAAATTAGACATGATGAATCCCTAAGATTGTAATGGCCTGAAATGAGCCTACCATCTATAGTGGTGGCCAAAATGACATTAATCATTCAAAAAAGGACATTATGAACATAGGTTTTTACATCTTTGATGATTTTCAACTTTTAGATCTTAGTGGGCCATTGGCTGCTTTTCAGTTCGTGAGCTTCACGGGGCATCATATTGTTTATAAACAACATGTTTTATCCATGAGGGGTGGTGCTGTTACGTGTACAGCTGGATTCTCAATTGAATCTCAAAAACTCTACCCGGAGCAATCCTTCGATTTACTGTTGGTTGTAGGAGGTCAGGGAGGCCGGAATATCTCAAGAGATAGCCAGGAAGGTAGAGCGCTGAAGAAAGCCTGCCTATCCAGTAAAAGTTTTGGCAGTATCTGCACAGGAGCTTTTGTCCTCGCTGAGTTGGGTCTTCTGGATGGGAAAACCGCTACTACTCACTGGAAATATAGGCATATTTTTAGTGATTTATACCCTGATGTAGTACTATCCACTGATGCTCTGTTCGTGAAAGATGGTGGCGTTTGGACATCAGCAGGAATATCCAGCGGTATCGATCTCGCGCTTGCGATAATTGAGGATAATCTTGGCACTGCAGTCTCATTAAAAGTTGCTCAGGAACTTGTTGTCGCGCAGCGCCGCACAGGGGGACAATCGCAATTTTCACCTGTTTTATTTTTAGAACCTCAGTCATCAAAAATTAAAGCTGTTTTGAATTATATTCATACGCATTTAGATCATGACTTGCGAGTTGAAAGTTTAGCTGAGGTTGCTTGCCTTAGCTCAAGGCAACTCACCAGGCTTTTTACTAAAGAAACAGGTGAAACCATTGCCAAAGCGGTTGAAAAAATTCGTCTGGATTCAGCAAAGTCTCTTCTGGAAACATCAGGGCTTTCCGTAGAAAAAGTTTCCAGATGCTGCGGGTTCGGTAACTCAGCCAGAATGAGAAGGGCTTTTCAACGGCATTATAAAAAACTCCCTCAAGCCTTCAGGAATTGAAATGACAGCCCGCATTGTAATTGTAAGAATATTCAAGAGTAAATGTTTTTTCCCAAGCGGCGGTTTGGTTATTTAAACGCGCCTCATAGCGCAGAATTGAATCGCCACGGCTTTA
>NZ_SDFT01000221.1:0-4944 GCF_004916815.1 Pantoea sp. R102 | reverse complement strand
GCAGCGCGGCGGCGTCGGTTTTGCCAGATTAGGTTTTTTCCTTTTGCCTGGAGTTTTCGATGCCTCTGACCGCTTCCAGCCGACGTGATTTCCTCAGCCACGGCGTGCGCCTTACTGCCGCAGGCAGCCTGATGATGGCTGGCATGAGCAGCGCCGCCCGTCCCGACACACCACCGGTCTCGCCCACCCCGCCGCCTGCCGTGGCGCACTATCAACTGCTGAATATGCGCCTCGAAGAGGGATTTGAGCGCGACGGCGCGGAGATAGTCGCCACCCGCACTGCGCTGTACGACATCACCATTAAAGAAGGCAAGTTCAGCGCCATTAGCGCCGCCGGCCAGGCGCGCCAGCCTGCCCTGCCGCAGTGGGATGCCGGCGGTGCGCTGCTGTTACCGCGCACGCGGGACATGCACATCCATCTGGATAAAACCTTCTACGGCGGACCATGGCAGGCACCGCGCCCGCGGCAGGGCAAGACCATCATGGATATGATTGCGCGCGAGCAGGTGCTGATTCCCCAACTGCTGCCAACCTCGCAGGCGCGCGCCGAAGCGCTGATTGGCCTGCTGCAAAGTAAAGGCAGCACCGAAGCGCGCAGCCACTGCAACATCGATCCAGTCAGTGGCCTGAAAAGTCTCGAACATCTGCAACTGGCGCTGGCCAACCATCCGGCGTTTCGCTGTGAGATCGTCGCCTTTCCGCAGCATGGTTTGCTGCATTCGCAGGTCGACGGCCTGATGCGTGAGGCGATGCAGCTCGGCGTGCAGTATGTCGGTGGGCTGGATCCCACCAACGTGGATGGTGCCATGCAGGCTTCGCTTGATGCGATGTTCCGCATCGCGCTCGATTACGATCGCGGCGTGGACATTCATCTGCATGAGACCAGCGCCGCCGGCGTGGCAGCCATTCAGTACATGATCGCCACCATCGCCCGTAATCCGCAGCTGAAAGGCAAAGTGACGCTGAGCCACGGTTTCGCGCTCGCCACGCTGGAAGGTAAGGCGCTGGATGAGATTATCGCCGGCATGGCCGAACAGCAGATGAGCGTGGCGTCAACGATTCCGATTGGCAAGCTGACGATGCCATTGCCGCAGTTGCAGGCAGCGGGCGTGACGGTGATGACCGGCACCGACAGCGTGATCGATCACTGGTCGCCGTTCGGTACCGGCAGCATGCTGGAGAAAGCCAATCTGTATGCCCAGCTGTATCGCGGATCGGATGAGTTTGGCCTGAGCCGCGCGCTGCATATCGCCACCGGCGGCATTCTGCCGCTCGCCAATAGCGGGGAGCGCCAGTGGCCGCAGCTGCAGGATGAAGCCAGTATGATGCTGGTCGACGCCAGCTGCTCGGCGGAAGCCGTGGCGCGCATTGCGCCGGTGCGCGCTACGTTCCAGCGCGGCACGCCGGTATTCAGCGCCTGAAGGCGCATCGCAGCCAGCACCAGCACGCCAGACCCGGCCAGAAAAAAGCCTCCCGCAGGAGGCTTTGGAAGGTGACACCGGCGCGGCAAGCCCGATGATAATGCTGGATTTAAGACAACATCTGAATCGCCAGCGCATACAGGCGCTGGTGCTCATCGTCATTAACAGGCTCTTCTTCCGCATAACAGGCAATCATGGAGCTGACTTTATCGGAGGATAACGTCTCTCCATGCAGATGCAGCGTTAGCACGGCGCGGCCGACGATTTTCAGAACGTCTTCGTTTTGTCCCTGGACATAGTGACTCAATGAGGTGACCTCTGAAGTAATTATTAATTGCCAAATGGCGCGCTAAATATAAAGCAAAGCGGTTAGGATTTTTACTCAGATTTACCGCGTAACAGGTAACATATAAGCGAAATCTTACTGAAAATAGCCGTAACATGCGGCGATATTGCCGCTTACCTGCCGCTAATATCATTTTTTCCCTCGAAAAAGCGTTTTTACCGTTCGTGCTGCCTGGTGTGAAATTCGGAACATTCATTAAAACTTTGCGATAGTTGCACCTCATCATTGACCTGACAAAGCGCAACGACTGACTAATTTCACAACGTGATTATTATCGCAATTGCCGTTGCCGATAGGCCGCCTTTCTGCCAGACTGGCCGCCGCTATTCCTGCTACTACCTGAGATGCTCCTGTGACTGCTTTTTCTACCCTGACGCAACTGCCTGCCAGCCAGCTCGACAACCTGCGCGAGATGGGCTTCGACGCCATGACGCCGATTCAGGCCGCTTCCCTGCCGGCCATCCTTAGCGGACGCGATGTGCGGGCGCAGGCGCAAACCGGCAGCGGCAAAACCGCCGCCTTCGGTATCGGCGTGCTGAACCGCATCGACAGCGGGCGTTTTCATACCCAGGCGCTGGTGCTGTGCCCGACGCGTGAACTGGCCGACCAGGTCAGCAACGTGCTGCGTCAGCTGGCGCGCTTCACCCGCAACATCAAGATCCTGACGCTGTGCGGCGGCCAGCCAATGAGTGCGCAGCGCGACTCGCTGGTGCACGCGCCGCATATTGTGGTCGGCACGCCGGGGCGCATCCTCGATCATCTCAAGCGTGACAATCTCGATTTAAGTCAGTTGCAGAGCCTGGTGCTGGACGAAGCCGATCGCATGCTGGAGATGGGTTTCCGCGACGATATGGAAGCTATCATTGGCTTTACGCCGGATTCGCGTCAGACGCTACTGTTCTCCGCCACCTGGCCCGATACCATTGCCAGCCTGAGTCAGCGCTTTCAGCGCGATGCGCTGGCGGTAGCGACCGAAGCGCAGTCGGAACTGCCGGCGATTGAGCAGCAGTTTATTGAAACCAGCGCCAGCGAGCGTATCAACCTGCTCAGCGCTCTGCTCAGCCAGCAGCAACCGGCTTCCTGCGTGGTATTCTGCAACACCAAACGGGAATGCGATGAGATTGCGGCCGCGCTCAACGATCGCCAGATCAGCGCGCTGGCGCTGCACGGCGATCTGGAACAGCGCGATCGCGAACGCGTGCTGATTCGCTTTGCCAACGGCAGCATCCGCGTGCTGATCGCCACCGACGTCGCCGCACGCGGCCTCGACATTAAATCGCTGGCGCTGGTGGTTAACTTCCAGCTGGCGTGGGATCCGGAAGTGCACATTCACCGCATTGGCCGTACCGGCCGCGCCGGCGAACAGGGGCTGGCGGTCAGCTTTGTGGCGGCCGACGAAATGGTGCGCGCTCATGCGCTGGAAGATTACCTGCAGCAGAAGCTCAACTGGCAGCCGGCCAGCACGCTGAAAGGCAAAGGCGCACAGCCGCTGCCGGCGGCGATGATGACGCTGTGCATTGACGGTGGGCGTAAAGCCAAGATGCGTCCCGGCGATATTCTGGGCGCCCTGACCGGTGAAGCCGGTTTCAGCGGCGATCAGATCGGTAAAATCGATCTCACCCCGACCCATGCGTATGTCGCCATCGACGCCACACAGGCGAAGAAAGCGCTGATCAAGCTGAAAGAGGGCAAGATCAAAGGCAAAAGTGTGCGCGCGATTCTGCTGAAGTAACTGTCGTGAGCGTGAGGGCGATCGCCCTTACGCTAAATTTTCATCGCCCTTCCCTTCATTTTTTTTCTCCGCTGCCGATAAGTTAATCATGGCGCTATTGCCCTGCCCTTTACTCCGCCCAGATTCTGCCCCGAGGCCACAATGGATAATTTTCAGAAAGAGATCGATGAACGCGCCAACCTTGCGCTTTCTAACAAGTTCGAACTGCTGCTGTTCCGGCTGGGTTCCGATCGGCTGAAAGGCAAGTCTGAGCTGTACGGCATCAACGTATTTAAACTGCGTGAAATTGTGCCGATGCCGACCATTACCCGCGCCGCCGGCATGAATTCACCGCTGCTCGGCATGGCCAGCATTCGCGGCCAGTTTATTCCGGTAATCGACCTGCCGGCAGTAACCGGTTGTAAACCGGAAACCGGCCTCAACCTGCTGCTGGTGACCGAATACGCGCGCAGCACCCAGGCATTTGCCGTGGAATCGGTGGAGAACATTGTGCGTCTCGACTGGAATCAGGTGCACACGGCGGAAGCGGGCATCGGCAGCCGTAACATCACCAGCATCGCCTGTCTGGACACCGACGGTCAGAGCAACAATCTGGCACTGGTGCTCGACGTCGAGCAGATTCTGTATGACATCATTCCGTCGGTGCGTGGTGTTGAGCCGAGCGAAGAGACGGCGAAGAATTTCAACCTTAAACCCGGCCAGGTAGCGATTGTTGCTGAAGACTCCAAAGTGGCGCGTCAGCTGCTGGAACAGGGGCTGAAAAGCATGGGCATTCCGGCCATCATGCACAATACCGGGCTTGAAGCGTGGATTAAAATCAGCGAGATGCAGAAAGAAGCACAGGCTAACGGCGAGTCGATTCACGACAAAATCGCGCTGGTGCTGACCGACCTCGAAATGCCGGAGATGGACGGCTTTACCCTGACGCGCAACATCAAGCGCGACGACGCGCTGCGGCAGATTCCGGTGGTGATTCACTCTTCGCTGTCAGGTAGCGCCAACGAAGATCACGTGCGCAAAGTGGGCGCTGACGGTTACGTCGCTAAGTTTGAAATCAACGAGCTTTCCAGCGTGATTTATCGCGTGCTGGAGAAGAAGCGCTAAGCGCTTACCCCGATTATCCCCTCAGGCGCGATGTTCGCGCCTTTTTTGTGCCCGCTCGCCTGCCTTCAGCAGCGTTACCGTAACGACGTATTTATCCTGTCTTACTGATCTATTAATCGTCTGAGGTCACCATGAATGGTGACCCTACAGGGCCTCTGCGTGTTTTTTGCAGGGGTGCAATTTATTGCGCGTTCCGCCACGGTGCGGGAAATGAAATGCGCGATGAATCGCGCCGCTACGGTTTGTGCGACGGGGTAATGCAGATATCGCATCCGCAATGAATCATGATGGCGCGACGTGTCACGCAGATATCCCTTTCATAGGATGCCGCTGATAACCGC
>NZ_SDFT01000220.1:0-4663 GCF_004916815.1 Pantoea sp. R102 | reverse complement strand
GCATCAGTGAGAACAGCAACTCACTCCACGCGGCGGTGAAAACGAAGCCGAGCGTCGCCGCCATGCCGGGCAGCGTCAGCGGCATCAGCACGCGGTACAGCGCCTGAAAGCGGGTGCAGCCTTCCAGCATGGCGGACTCTTCGAGATCTTTCGGGATGGCATCAAAAAATGACTGCATCAGGAAGGTGGCGAACGGAACATTGAAGGCGCTGTAAATCAGAATCAGCCCCAGCAGACTATTCGTCAGTCCCAGCGGGGCCATCACCCGGTAAATCGGCGCAATGATCATCACCAGCGGAAACATCTGCGTAAACAGCAGCAGGGCCGCCATCACCATCTTGCCGCGAAACTGAAAGCGGGAAAAGGCATAGCCGGCAGCCGCGGCAATCAAGGTTGTCAGCGCGGCAGTGCTGCAGGAGACAATGAGACTGTTAATAAAAAACGTGGGGAAATCACTGTCGGTCAATACCTTCGCAAAGTGGCTCAGGGTGAAACCGCCAGGTAACAGCGTCACGCCCTGACTGAACAGTAACCTGTCCGGCGTGACGGCAATTTTAATGATCCAGTACAACGGAAACAGCGCAAACAGCAAATAGGCGGCGATGCTGAGACGATGACCGATCAACGGTAACAGGCGCATGCAGACTCCTTACTTAAGTAACTGATGGCGGATGCGCAGCAATACCAGCGCATAGCAGGTCATCAGCAGTAACAGACACACCGCCATCGCCGAGGCATAACCAAAATCCAGTTTGCGATAAGCGGTGGTGAAGATGTAACTGGAAAGAATCGAGGTTGAACCGGCCGGACCGCCGTCGGTCATCACCACGATCAAATCGGCAAAATTAGCGATCCAGATGGTACGCAGCATCACGGTAATGGCGATCATCGGGGCGAGAAACGGCAGGGTGACCCGGCGAAACTGCTGCCAGCCGCTGGCACCGTCAATGGCTGCTGCTTCATACAAATCTTTGGGAATCGACTGCAGTGCCGCCAGTAAAGTGATGGCAAAAAACGGGATGCCGAACCAGACGTTAGCAATCACCGGCCCCCACATCGCCAGTTGCGGATCAGAAAGAATATTGTAAGGTTCGCTGAGAATGCCCACGTCGCTGAGCCACTGCGGCAGCGGACCCACGACCGGGTTGAGCAGCCAGGACCAGGTCAGGCCGGAAAGAAATGCCGGCACCGCCCACGGTAAAAACACCAGCGCCTGCACCCAGCGGCGAAAGCGAAACTCGCGGTTAAGCAGCAGCGCCAGCGCGAGGCCGAAAAAGAACTGCAGCAGCAGTGAGCTCAGCGTCCAGTTAAGGGTATGGCCGAGTGCGCGAAAGAAGCGGCGATCGTCGAGCATCTGCGCAAAGTTCGCCCAGCCAACCCAGCCGCTCTCCAGCGGATTGAGCAGGTTCATGCTCTGAAAAGCGTAAGAAATGCCGATCGCCATCGGCACGAAGATGAACAGGGCGATCAGCAACAGGCCCGGTGACAGATACCACCATGGCTCAGCAAGCCGGGTCCAGCGCCAGCGGCGGCGCGCCGGGCTGGCAGGAAGAGAGATTTCAGGCATCATTTCAGGGCTCCGGTTTACGCGGGATTACTGGCTGGCGAGCCAGGCTTTTTGCTCTTTGCTCAGATAGCTGGCCCAGTCCTGCACCATATCTTTGGTGTCGTTTTCGCCCAGTAACGTCTCCTGGCTGCTCTCTTTCACGATCACTGAATTGAAATAGCCCCAGCCTTTGAGATGGGTCGGCATGGTGAGCGGCACATAATTCGGATCGTTCAACTCCTTAAACCAGCCGGCAAACTGCGGCGTCTGATAGAACGGGTCCTGTTCCGCACCTTTATAGATGGGTAGCGTGCCGACAAACTTCGCCCACGCCAGGTTATTGGTTTTATTACTGAGGAAGGTAATTAGCGGCCAGGCGACATCGTTTTGTTTACCCTGTTTGAACATCGCCCAGCCGGTATAGCCGATGGTCGGGAAGGCTTTACCGGACGGTCCAACCGGCATGGGCGCCACAGCAAAATCCTCAGCCGCCATGCTATTTTTAATCGCGATCAGCGCGTCCGGATCCTGATCGAGCATCGCGCATTTGCCGGAATAGAAGCCCGAGACAATCTCGTTAAAGCCCCAGTTCACGCTGTCTTTTGGCGCGCCGCCTTGCTGATACAAATCGACCAGCAGTTGTGCTCCCTTTATCGCCCCCTGCTGGGTTAAGGTACTGTTGCCGTCTTTATCAAAGAAAGCAGGCGAACCGTTCATCGCCGCCATAAACATCATCCACGCATTGGTTCCCCCGACACCGCCGCGCATGCAGTAGCCGCTGATACCGTTACCTGACTGACTAATACGCTTCGCGTCGCTGGCAAACTCGTCCATTGTTTTTGGCGGTTCACTCAGTCCTGCCTGCTTAAACAGCTTTTTATTCCAGAACAGCGCTCGCAGATAAAAACCGTACGGTACCATGGTGGCTTTGCCGTTCGCGGCACGCGCCATTGCCAGCGTTTTGTCCGTCAGCTGGGCGCTTTCAGGCCAGCTTTTCAGGCGGAGTTCCAGATCCTCCAGCATATTGTTGCTGGCATATAAGCCTTGCCAGGTATCGGGCATCTCCACCACATCCGGTACCTGTCCGCTCTGTAACATGGTGCCCAGTTTTTCAAATGCCTGACCCCACGGCAGCGAAATCAGCTCAATCTCGGTCCCAGGATGCTGCGTCTTGTATTCGTCGAGCATTTTTTGCAGAAGCGCGGTACGTGGCGGGCTGGTAATAACTTCCACCACGGTGAGTTTGGCGGCGAGACTGCAAAAGGCGCTGCCTAAACCCACGGCGAGTACCAGGGCTTTCAGGGCGAAACGTGTTGTCATGGCTGGTTCTCCGGAGCGTGATTAACGGTGAGTGGCGGCAGCAAGTGCCTGATTCAGATCGGTCCAAAGATCGTCGGTCTCTTCGAGGCCAACAGAGATACGGATCAGGCGCGGCGAGACACCAAAATCCTGGGCTGAATTAAATTCACTGGCCTGATTAATGACCGAAATCGCCGGCATCACCAGGCTCTCGAAACCTCCCCAGCTGACGCCCATATGGAACAGTTGCAGGGCGTTGCAGAATTGCGGTATGTCGACCTGTTCGGTCACGGCAAAGGAAAACAGCCCGCTGTAACCGAGCAGCGTGGACCATTCAGGGGGATTGAGCCCGGGGTGGCAAACCGCGCTGACCTGCGGATGGTCGCGCAGCTTTTCCGCCAGCTGCAGGGCGCTTTGCTGATGTTGCTTCATGCGCAACGGCAGCGTGCGCAGGCCACGCATCAGCAAAGACGCTTCGTTCGCAGACAGTTTGCCGCCGAGGAACGGACTAATGTGACGGGCAATGTTGTTGATGTGCTGGTGGCTGGCAATCACCAGGCCGGCCACCACATCGCTGTGGCCGCTGATGTACTTCGAGGCGGAGTGCACCACGATGTCGATACCACACAGCAGCGGCTGCTGGAAAATGGGCGAAGCCCAGCTGTTATCAATCAACGTGACGACGCCCGCATCGCGCGCCAGCGTGGCCAGCTGCCGCAGATTCTGTTCACTCATCACCCAACTGGAGGGACTTTCCAGATAGAGCAGGCTGGCGCCGGGCAGCGCGGCGGCCATCGCCGCTTCATCGTCGCCGTCAACAAACTGCGTCGTGATACCGAAACGCTGACAAAAGCCGCGCAAAAAGCGGTACGTATCGGGATAGACATGATTAACGCAGACCACTTTCGCGCCTGGCTGCACCACACTCAAAATCGCGTTGCTGATGGCGGCCATGCCGCTGGCAAAGGCGAGGCAGGCATCGCCGCCTTCCAGCGCGGCGACTTTATCCTGTAGCGCTTTGACCGTCGGGTTATCAACGCGGGAATAGAGCGGCTGGTCGCTCTCACCGCGAAAGCGGGCGATCATGCTGTCGTAATCGCTGAAGGTAAATAGGGAGGACTGATAAATCGGTGGCGTTACGGCGCCCTGTTCGTGGCGCTGGTCGTGGGTCAGCAGTGTCTGTTGCGCAATAGGTTTAGCGTTTGGCATGGATCACGTCCTTCATGTCGCGTTCGGTGATATCAAGAATCTGGTGGCAAAGGGCGCGCGCGGCCTGGCTGTCGCGGGCGCGGATGGCGTTAAACAGTTCACGGTGCAGGGGAAACGAGTCTGAAAACAGCGCCTGCTCCGGCGGGGATTCGAAAAAGGCATGCAGCGTGTCGTAGACGCCGTTAAGCATCTGCAACAGCAGCGGATTACCGGCGGCGCGGTAAATGCTGGTGTGGAAAGCCCAATCCTCCGGCCCGGCGGAACCGATAGCCAGGTGCACACGCTCCATCTCTTCCAGCCGCCGTTCGATTTCCAGCAGGTCGTCGGCGCTGGCGCGCTGCGCGGCCAGCACGCAGGACTCGGACTCAATGATGCGGCGCACTTCCAGGGCATGAAGCATGTTGGCGGAGTCGTTTTTAAAGCGCAGAGAGAGAAAACTGTCATGCAGACCGACCTCCGCCTGCAGAAAGGTGCCGCTGCCTTTTTTGCGCACAATGATGCCGAGTGCTTCCCAGCGCTTGAGCGCCTCGCGCACCGTATTACGGCTGACGCCCAGTTTCTCCGCCAGCTCGCGTTCCGGCGGCAGGCGACTGCCCGGCTGCGCGCCGG
>NZ_SDFT01000021.1:0-14843 GCF_004916815.1 Pantoea sp. R102 | reverse complement strand
GCTATCCGGTGATGCTGAAAAGCACCGCCGGCGGCGGCGGCATCGGTCTGACCCGCTGCGCCGACGCCACGGCCCTGGAAAACGCGTGGGAGAGCGTGCGCCGTCTGGGCGAGCAGTTTTTCAGCGATGCCGGCGTGTTTCTTGAACGCTGCATCGACCGCGCGCGCCACGTGGAAGTACAGATTTTTGGCGACGGCAAGGGCAAGGTGATTGCGCTGGGCGAACGCGACTGTTCGCTGCAGCGCCGCAATCAGAAGGTGGTGGAAGAGACGCCGGCCCCTAATCTGCCGCAGGCCACGCGTGAAGCGCTGCTGGCTTCAGCGGTGCGGCTGGGCGAGCTGGTTAATTACCGCAGCGCCGGCACCGTGGAGTACATCTATGACGCCGCGCAGGACGCGTTTTATTTCCTCGAAGTGAACACCCGCCTGCAGGTGGAGCATCCGGTGACCGAGTGCGTCACCGGCCTTGACCTGGTGGAGTGCATGCTGCAGGTGGCGGCAGACGATGCCATCGACTGGGATCGTCTGCAGCAGCCACCGCACGGCGCATCAATTGAGGTGCGGCTGTACGCCGAAGATCCGCTGAAAAACTTCCAGCCGAGCCCGGGCGTGTTAACCCACGTCAGCTTCCCGCCGGGGGTGCGCGTCGACGGCTGGATCGAGACCGGCAGCGAAGTGACGGCGTTTTATGATCCGATGGTAGCCAAACTGATCGTGCATGGCGAAACGCGCGACGCCGCGCTGGCGAAGCTGCAGCAGGCGCTCGATGCCACTCAACTGCACGGCATCGCCACCAATCTCGATTATCTGCGTCAGATCGTGGCGACCGACGCCTTCCGCAGCGGCAACGTCTGGACGCGCTTCCTTGATGGCTTTACGCCGGCAGCCAGCGTCATCGAAGTGCTGCAGCCGGGCACGTTCAGCAGCATTCAGGACTTTCCCGGCCGCCTGGGCTACTGGGACATCGGCGTGCCGCCGTCCGGCCCGATGGATGACTTCGCCTTCCGCCTGGCCAACCGTATCGTCGGCAACCACGCCAGCGCCGCCGGGCTGGAGTTCACCCTGCAGGGCCCGACGCTGCGTTTCTACAGCGATGCGCTGATCGCGCTGACCGGTGCCGACTGTCCGGCCGATCTCGACGGCAGCGCGGTCGACTACTGGCAGCCGGTGGCGGTGAAAGCCGGACAAACCCTGACGCTGGGCCGCGCGCAGAGCGGCTGCCGCACCTATTTAGCGGTGCGTAATGGTTTCGATGTGCCGGAGTATCTTGGCAGCCGCGCCACCTTCTCGCTGGGTCAGTTTGGCGGCCACGCCGGACGCACGCTGCGCGTCGCCGACATGCTGCCGATCTCTCAGCCGACGCTCGCCGCCTGCACCACGCCAGCCCCGGTCAGCGAACCTGAAGCGCTGGATCGCGCGCTGGTGCCGCACTACGGCAGCGAATGGCGCATTGGCGTGCTGTACGGCCCGCACGGCGCACCGGATTTCTTCACCCAGGCCGCCATCGATGAGTTCTTTGCCAGCGACTGGCAGGTGCATTACAACTCCAACCGGCTGGGCGTCCGTCTGGTCGGGCCTAAACCCAGCTGGACGCGCGCCAATGGCGGTGAAGCCGGGCTGCATCCGTCTAACGTACACGACTGCGAATACGCCATCGGCGCGGTGAACTTTACCGGTGACTTCCCGGTGATCCTGACGCACGACGGTCCGAGCCTTGGTGGCTTCGTCTGCCCGGTCACCATCGCCAAAGCCGAGCTGTGGAAAGTCGGCCAGGTCAAACCGGGCGATCGCATCCGCTTCCACCCGATCAGCGCTGACGAAGCGGTCGCGCTGGAGAAAGCCCAGGCGCACAGCGTAACCACGCTGCGCAGCCAGCACGCAGCGGCCTTCGCGGTGCCGTCGCTGGCGGCGAGCGACATCGGTTCTGCCACCCTGTTAGCGGCGCTGCCGGCAACCGCCACCACGCCTGCGGCGGTCTACCGCCAGGCGGGCGACAAATATGTGCTGATTGAGTACGGCGATAACGTGCTGGATCTGGCGCTGCGCCTGCGCGTACACCTGCTGATGCAGGCGCTGCGCCAGCGTGCAGAGCCCGGCATTGAAGAGCTGTCGCCCGGCGTGCGCTCGCTGCAGGTGCGCTATGACAGCCTGGTGATCGGTCAGCAGCAGCTGATGACGCTGCTGCTGGAGCTGGAAGCCGGGCTGGGCGACGTCAGCGCGCTGAAAGTGCCGTCGCGCATCGTCTGGCTGCCGATGGCGTTTGAAGACAGCGCCACGCTCGGCGCGGTGGAGCGTTACAAAGAGACGGTTCGCGCCAGCGCGCCGTGGCTGCCGAACAACGTTGACTTCATTCAGCGCATCAATGGACTGGCGAGCCGCGAAGCGGTACGCGACACCCTGTTTGCCGCCAGCTATCTGATTCTCGGTCTCGGCGATGTCTATCTCGGCGCGCCGTGCGCGGTGCCGATCGATCCGCGCCATCGCCTGCTGAGTTCCAAATACAGCCCGGCGCGCACCTTTACCGCCGAAGGCACGGTGGGCATTGGCGGCATGTACATGTGCATCTACGGCATGGATTCACCGGGCGGCTATCAGCTGGTGGGGCGCACGCTGCCCATCTGGAACAAGTTCCTGCAAAACGATCAGTTTGCCGCCGGCGAACCCTGGCTGCTGCGCTTCTTTGACCAGGTGCGTTTCTATCCGGTGAGCGAAGCGGAACTGACGCAGCTGCGCGACGATTTCCGCGCCGGTCGTGCACACATCCGCATCGAACAGAGCGAGTTTGACTTCGCGGCCCATCAGCAATTCCTCACCGACAACGCGCCGGAAATCAGTGCCTTCCGTGAACGTCAGGCCGCGGCGTTTGAGCAGGAAGTGACGCTGTGGGCGCAGGAAGAGCAGGAAGCGCCGCTCACCAGTGAAGAGACGCTGGTGGTCGCCGACGCAGAGGACGACGCGCTGGCGGTGTGCGCAGACATGAACGGCAACATCTGGAAAGTGCTGGTTGCGCCGGGCGATACGGTGCAGGCCGGTCAGACGCTGATCATCGTTGAAGCGATGAAGATGGAGCTGGCGATTGTCGCGCCGCAGGCCGGCACGGTGAAACGCATTGCCTGCCAGGCGGGCCGTCCGGTGAGTCCGGGCGACACCCTGCTGTGGCTGGCTTAAGGAGCAGGTATGAACAGTAGCGCGCCCCGCAGCAAAGGCCGTCCCGAAGCGCTGGCCGAAAAGGTTTATCAGGCGCTGAAGCAGGACATCTTTGAATTCCGTCTGATGCCGGGTGACCGCTTCAGCGAAAACGAAATCGCCGATCGGCTGGCGGTGAGCCGCACGCCGGTGCGTCAGGCGCTGTTCTGGCTGGAGCGCGAAGGCTACGTTGAGGTGTGGTTTCGCAGCGGCTGGCAGGTGCGGCCGTTCGATTTCGCCTACTTCGAGGAGCTGTACGACTTCCGCACCGTGCTGGAACGCGAGGCGGTGCGCCGCCTGTGCGCGCTGCCGCCGCTGGCCTGCGCGGAAACCCTGACCACGCTGAAAACCTTCTGGATCGACGATGCCCGGCTGGAAGATGGCAAAGCGGTATCAGCGCACGACGAAGCCTTTCACATGGCGCTGGTGGCCGCGGCGGGCAATCAGGAGATGGCGCGCATCCACGCCGAGCTGACAGAAAAAATCCGCATCATTCGCCGTCTCGATTTCACGCGGGATGACCGGGTCGATGCCACGTACCGCGAGCACGCTCAGATCTTACGGGCGATTTTTCAGCAACACACCGAGGAGGCACAGCGCATTTTAACCGACCACATTGCCGTCAGTAAGGCCGAGGTCAGGAAGATTACGTTGCATATGTTACAGCAGGCTCGGCTTCAACCCATTGAATAACAACAGATAACACAGTTAGGGGTTTAAATGATGAAACGACGTTCGTTGCTTAAAGCTTTCGCGCTCTCCGCTACCGTTGCCAGCATGGGCTTCGCCTTTACCGCACAGGCGGCAGACACCATCAAAGTCGGCATTATGCATTCGCTGTCCGGCACCATGGCGATCTCCGAAACGCCGCTGAAAGATGTGGCGCTGATGACCATCGATGAGATCAACGCCAAAGGCGGCGTGCTGGGCAAGAAGCTGGAACCGGTGGTGGTCGATCCGGCCTCTAACTGGCCGCTGTTCGCCGAAAAAGCGCGCCAGCTGCTGACTCAGGACAAAGTGGCGGTGGTGTTTGGCTGCTGGACGTCGGTGTCGCGCAAATCGGTGCTGCCGGTGTTTGAAGAGCTGAACGGCCTGCTGTTCTATCCGGTGCAGTACGAAGGCGAAGAGATGTCGCCGAACGTGTTCTACACCGGCGCCGCGCCGAACCAGCAGGCGATCCCGGCGGTGCAGTATCTGATGAGCGAAGATGGCGGCAGCGCCAAACGCTTCTTCCTGCTCGGCACCGACTACGTCTATCCGCGCACCACCAACAAGATTCTGCGTGCCTTCCTGCATAGCAAAGGCGTGCAGGATAAGGATATCGAAGAGGTGTACACGCCGTTTGGTTACAGCGATTACCAGACCATCGTGTCCAATATCAAAAAATTCTCCGCCGGTGGCAAAACCGCGGTGATCTCCACCATCAACGGTGATTCCAACGTCCCGTTCTACAAAGAGCTGGCGAACCAGGGCATTAAAGCAACCGACATTCCGGTGATCGCTTTCTCGGTGGGGGAAGAAGAGCTGCGCGGCATCGACACCAAACCGCTGGTCGGTCAGCTGGCAGCGTGGAACTACTTTGAGTCAGTGGATAACCCGACTAATGCGAAGTTCGTGGCCGACTACCGCGCTTACGCCAAAGCGCACAACCTGCCGAACGCCAGTACGGTGGTCACCAACGATCCGATGGAAGCCACCTACGTTGGCCTGCACATGTGGGCGCAGGCGGTAGAGAAAGCCGGCACCACCGATGTGGATAAAGTGCGCGCCGCAATGGCCGGACAGACGTTTAAAGCACCGAACGGCTTCACGCTGACCATGGACAAAACCAACCACCATCTGCACAAGCCGGTGATGATTGGTGAAGTGGAGGAGAACGGCCAGTTCAACGTGGTGTGGCAGACCGAACAGCCGGTACGCGCCCAGCCGTGGAGCCCGTATATCGCCGGGAATGATAAGAAGCCGGACTATCCGGTGAAGTCGGCGCAGTAAGGGGAGGCTGATGGCCCTCGCCCTATGGCCCTATGGCCCTCACCCCGGCCCTCTCCCAGGGGGAGAGGGAGACGCTGCTGCATGTGAGTGAGGCGCTCTTCATTCGCTCGATCGGTTCCCTCTCCCGCTTGCGGGAGAGGGTTAGGGTGAGGGCCAGACAACGCCCTAACCCTGATGAGGGCCACACCGCACCCAACGTAACCATAACAGGATGATCACCATGACACTCCGCCGTATTCTCAGCTGCCTGCTGTTACTGCTGCCGTGGCTGGCGCAGGCCGGTGATGGCGCTGATTTCGCCGCTGCCAGCCGCACGCAGCAGGCGACATTGCTGCAGCAGTGGGCTGCGGCGCCGCAGGCCAGCCGCTTGCCGCTGCTGCAGGCGCTGCGCAATGAAAGCGTGGTTATCGACCAGAACAAACAGCCGTTCAGCAAACAGGCTGACCAGCTTCTGCCGCTCGACAGCGCCCGGCAGCCGGACGGCGAAACCAAAAAACTCTTCATGAACAACCGGCTGCGCGTGCTGATTGCCAGCGCCCTCGCCGCCCACCAGCTGGTGAGTGATGATGCGGCGATTCGCCTGCGCGCGGCGCAGCAGTTACAAAACGATGCCGCACCTGACCAGCTGCCGCTGATTGAACAGCGCCTTGCCGTCGAGCAGGACAGCAAGGTGCACGCGGTGCTGGCGATGGCCGCTGCGAATCTGCAGCTCGCCAGCCCGGACGCCGCGCTGCGCCTGAAAGCGGTCACGCTGCTCGGAGAATCGGGCGATCCGGCGATGCAGGCCAGCCTGACGCGCTTAACCCAGGCCAGCAACGAACCCGATGCGCAGGTGCGCGCCGCTGCGGCCGCCAGCCTGCAGCACATCAAACAGCGCCTGATGTGGGGCGACTGGCTGGGCCAGGCGTTTACCGGTCTGTCGCTCGGCTCCATTCTGCTGCTGGCCGCGCTCGGCCTGGCGATCACCTACGGCCTGCTGGGCGTGATCAACATGGCGCACGGCGAGATGCTGATGCTCGGCGCCTACGCCACCTGGCTGGTGCAGAATCTGTTCCAGCAGTTTGCGCCGCAGTGGCTGGCGTGGTACCCGCTGCTGGCGCTGCCGGTGGCCTTCGCCGTTACCGCCGTGATGGGCATGCTGCTGGAACGCACCATCATCCGCCATTTGTATGGTCGACCGCTGGAGACGCTGCTCGCCACCTGGGGCATCAGCCTGATGCTGATTCAGCTGGTGCGCATGCTGTTTGGTGCGCAGAACCTCGAAGTGGCCAATCCGGGCTGGCTGTCCGGTGGCTGGCAGCTGCTGCCGAATCTGGTGCTGCCGTATAACCGCATCGCGGTGATCCTGTTTGTCATAGCGGTGCTGGCGCTCACCTGGCTGCTGCTGAATAAAACCCGGCTGGGGTTGAATGTGCGGGCGGTCACGCAGAACCGCGCCATGGCGGACTGCTGCGGTGTGCCGACCGGGCGCATCGATATGCTGGCGTTTGGCCTCGGTTCCGGCATTGCCGGACTCGGCGGCGTCGCGCTGTCGCAGCTGGGCAACGTCGGACCGGAACTGGGTCAGGGCTACATCATCGACTCATTCCTCGTGGTAGTGCTCGGCGGCGTCGGTCAGCTGGCCGGCACCGTGGTGGCGGCTTTTGGTCTCGGCATCCTTAACAAAGTGCTGGAGCCGCAGATTGGCGCGGTGCTCGGCAAAATCCTGATCCTCGTGCTGATTGTGCTGTTTATCCAGAAACGTCCACAGGGTCTGTTTGCCGTTAAAGGGAGGGTGATTGACTGATGAGCCAGCCACTGACCTTACGCGCGGTGCGCAAAGCGCCGCGCCTCAGCCTGATTCTCGGCGTCATCGTGACCGCGCTGCTGCTGGTGCTGCCGTTCTGCGCCCTGCTGCCCGCCAGCCATCCGCTGGCGATCTCCACCTATACGCTGACGCTGGTGGGCAAAATCCTCTGCTATGCGATTGTTGCGGTAGCGCTGGATCTGGTGTGGGGCTACGCCGGGCTGCTGTCGCTCGGCCACGGACTGTTTTTTGCCCTCGGCGGCTATGCCATGGGCATGTACCTGATGCGCCAGGCCGCAGGCAGCGGTTTGCCGGCGTTTATGTCGTTTCTGTCGTGGAATGAGCTGCCGTGGTTCTGGGCCGGCAGCCAGCACTTTCTCTGGGCGCTGTGCCTGATTGTGCTGGTGCCAGGCCTGCTGGCGCTGCTGTTTGGCTTCTTCGCCTTCCGCTCCAGAATCAAAGGTGTCTATTTTTCCATCATGACGCAGGCGCTGACGTACGCCGGCATGCTGCTGTTTTTCCGCAACGAAACCGGCTTCGGCGGCAACAACGGCTTCACCGGTTTCACCACCCTGCTCGGCTTCAGCGTCACCGCCACCGGCACGCGTATCGCACTGTATATCGCGACCGTGCTATTGCTGCTGTTCAGCCTGGCGCTGGGCTTTGCCCTGGCGCGCAGTAAGTTTGGTCGCGTGCTGACGGCGGTGCGCGATGCAGAAAACCGCCTGATGTTTATTGGTTACGATCCGAAGGGCTTCAAGCTGTTCGTCTGGACGCTCTCCGCCGTGCTGTGCGGACTGGCCGGCGCGCTGTATGTGCCGCAGGTCGGCATCATCAACCCGAGTGAAATGTCACCGACCAACTCGATTGAAGCGGCGATTTGGGTGGCACTCGGTGGACGCGGCACGCTGATTGGCCCGCTGCTGGGTGCGGCCATCGTCAACGGTGCCAAAAGCTGGTTCACCGTCGCCTTCCCGGAATACTGGCTGTTTTTCCTGGGCCTGATGTTCATCCTGGTCACGCTGTTCCTGCCGCGTGGCGTAATTGGCCTGCTGCGCCGGAGGCGTCATGACTGAGCAACTGTTTACCCAACCGCACCCGGCGGATCGCCATCGTCAGCAAACCGATCCGGTGCTGCTGCTGGAGAACATCAACGTCTCGTTTGACGGCTTCCGCGCGCTGACCGATCTGTCATTGCAGATCGGCGTCGGCGAACTGCGCTGCGTGATTGGCCCGAACGGCGCGGGAAAAACCACGCTGATGGACGTGATCACCGGCAAAACCCGGCCGGACAGCGGCCAGGTGCTCTACGACCAGGATACCGATCTGCGCCAGCTGTCGCCGGTCGAAATCGCCCGCGCCGGCATTGGCCGCAAGTTTCAGAAACCCACGGTGTTTGAAGCGCTGACGGTGTTTGAAAACCTCGAGATCGCGCTGAAAAACGATAAATCGGTGTGGGCCAGCCTGCGCGCCCGGCTTAGCGGCGAGCAGCGCGATCGCATCGACGAGGTGCTGAAACTGCTGCGGCTCGGCGGCGAACGCCAGCGGCAGGCGGGTCTGCTGTCGCACGGGCAGAAGCAGTTCCTCGAAATCGGCATGCTGCTGGTGCAGGAGCCGCACCTGCTGCTGCTGGACGAACCGGCAGCCGGCATGACCGATGCCGAAACCGACTACACCGCCGAGCTGTTCCGCAGCCTGGCGGGCAAGCACTCACTGATGGTGGTGGAACATGACATGGGCTTTGTGGAAACCATTGCCGACCACGTGACGGTACTGCATCAGGGCCAGGTACTGGCTGAGGGATCGCTGCGCGAGGTACAGGCGGACGATCGGGTTATCGACGTATATCTGGGGCGCTGAGATGTTACAGGTAGCAGAACTGCATCAATATTACGGCGGCAGCCATATCCTGCGCGGTCTGTCGTTTGAGGCTCGCCCGGGCGAGATCACCTGCCTGCTGGGGCGCAACGGCGTGGGCAAAACCACGCTGCTGAAGTGTCTGATGGGGCTGATTCCGGTCAAATCCGGCGAGGTTCGCTGGCAGAACCAGCTGATTAACACGCGCAAGCCCCACCAGCGCGTACAGGCCGGTATTGCTTACGTGCCGCAGGGGCGCGAAATTTTTCCGCGTCTGACGGTGGAAGAGAACCTGCTGATGGGGCTGGCGCGCTTCTCCGGCACCCAGGCCAGCCGGGTACCGGAGGAGATCTACCAGCTGTTTCCGGTGCTGCGCGAGATGAAAACGCGGCGCGGTGGCGATCTGTCAGGCGGCCAGCAGCAGCAACTGGCGATCGGCCGGGCGCTGGCCTGCCAGCCGCAGTTGTTGATCCTCGATGAGCCGACCGAAGGGATCCAGCCGTCAGTGATCAAAGAGATCGGTGCGGTGATCCGCCAGCTGGCACAGCGCGGTGACATGGCGATCCTGCTGGTTGAGCAGTTTTACGATTTCGCCGCCGAACTGGCCGACAGCTATCTGGTGATGTCGCGCGGCGAAATTGTGCAGCGCGGCGCGGGTGCGAATATGGAGAGCGAGGGCGTGCGCGGGCTGGTGGCGATTTAGCCGCGCGGCGGGCGGGCAGGCAGAAGACAGGTTGTTAATCTGCAAGAAAAAACTTATGTTTACCCTCCACCCGGCCATTCCGGCCGCAGCGAAGGTTGAGCGAACTGTTACTGATGGAAACCCGCCGCGACGAACGAATCAATAAGCTGGCGCAGGCGCTGAAACACAGCGACACCCTGCACTTAAAACAGGCCGCGCAACTGCTGGGCGTGTCAGAAATGACCATCCGCCGCGATTTAACCGGCGCGACGCAGGGCGTGGTGCTGCTGGGTGGCTATGTGATGCGCGACCCACGGCAGAACGTGGCGCACTATTTTGTCAGCGACCAGCAAAACCTCAACGTCAGCAAGAAACGTCTGCTGGCACAGCGGGCTGCCGCGCTGGTACAGGCCAACGACACGGTATTTTTCGACTGCGGCACCACGTTACCGCTGGTGATCGAAGCGATCGATAACGACCTACCCTTCACCGCCATCTGCAGCGCGATCAACACTTTTCTGGCGTTAAAAGAGAAGCCGCGCTGTCGGGTGATTCTGTGCGGCGGCGAATTCCACGCCGATAACGCCGTGTTTACCCCGCTCGAGCAGGTCACGGTGCTGGATGCGCTCTGCCCCAATAAAGCCTTTATCTCTGCCGCCGGTATGGACGCCGCGCAGGGTGCCACCTGTTATAACCTCAATGAACTGCCCATCAAGCATCTGGCGCTGCAGCGGGCGCAGACCAAAATCGTGGTCGGCGACAGCAGCAAGTACGGCAAGGTACTGCCGGCGCGCATTGGTGACTTCTCGCTGTTTGATATGCTGGTCAGCGACAGCCCGCCTCCGCCCGCGCTGCTTGCCGTGCTGCAGGCGGCCAGGCTCACCCTGCACTGCGGTTAGCATTATTCCGCCGCTGCGGAAGATTGCGCGCAATGCGGCTGTGATTGCCGGGTGAAAACGGCTAAACTTCAGCATCTGACGTTCCACCCATTACAGACCAAGAGGCTCATCACAACGTGGCTCAATTCGTCTATAGCATGCATCGCGTCGGCAAAGTGGTTCCGCCGAAGCGTCACATTCTGAAGAATATCTCCCTTAGCTTTTTCCCTGGCGCCAAAATTGGCGTACTCGGCCTGAACGGCGCGGGTAAATCGACCCTGCTGCGCATCATGGCCGGCATTGATAAAGATATCGAAGGGGAAGCTCGCCCGCAGCCGGGCATCAAAGTCGGCTATCTGCCGCAGGAACCTCAGCTGAACCCGGAACACACCGTGCGTGAGTCGGTGGAAGAAGCCGTCGCGGAAGTGGTTGGCGCGCTGAAGCGTCTCGACGAAGTGTACGCGCTGTACGCCGATCCGGATGCCGACTTCGACAAGCTGGCCGCTGAGCAGGGCCGTCTGGAAGAAGTGATCCAGGCACACGACGGGCACAACCTGGAAACCCAGCTGAACCGCGCTGCCGATGCCATGCGTCTGCCGGAGTGGGATGCCAAAATCGCTAACCTGTCCGGTGGTGAACGCCGCCGCGTCGCGCTGTGCCGTCTGCTGCTGGAAAAGCCAGACATGCTGCTGCTCGACGAACCGACCAACCACCTGGATGCCGAATCCGTCGCGTGGCTGGAGCGTTTCCTGCACGACTTCGAAGGCACCGTGGTAGCCATCACCCACGACCGTTACTTCCTCGATAACGTTGCCGGCTGGATTCTGGAGCTGGACCGTGGTGAAGGCATTCCATGGGAAGGCAACTACTCTTCATGGCTGGAGCAGAAAGATCAGCGTCTGGCGCAGGAGGCTTCTCAGGAAGCGGCGCGTCGTAAATCGATCGAGAAAGAGCTGGAGTGGGTGCGTCAGGGCGCGAAAGGCCGTCAGTCTAAGGGCAAAGCCCGTCTGGCGCGCTTTGAAGAGCTCAACAACACCGATTATCAGAAACGTAACGAGACCAACGAACTGTTCATTCCACCTGGCGCGCGCCTCGGCGACAAAGTGCTGGAAGTGAAGAACCTGAGCAAAGCGTATGGCGATCGCGTGCTGATTGACGATCTGTCGTTCTCGCTGCCGAAAGGCGCCATCGTCGGCATCATCGGTCCTAACGGCGCCGGTAAATCGACGCTGTTCCGCATGATGTCAGGCCAGGAGCAGCCGGATTCCGGCAGCATCGAGCTGGGCGAAACCGTGAAGCTGGCGTCGGTCGATCAGTTCCGCGATGCGATGGATAATTCCAAAACCGTGTGGGAAGAAGTTTCTGGCGGTCAGGACATTATGCGCATCGGCAACACCGAAATGCCAAGCCGCGCTTATGTCGGTCGCTTTAACTTTAAGGGTACCGATCAGGGCAAACGCGTCGGCGAACTGTCCGGCGGTGAGCGTGGTCGTCTGCACCTGGCGAAACTGCTGCAGGTGGGCGGCAACCTGCTGCTGCTCGACGAACCAACCAACGACCTGGATATCGAAACCCTGCGCGCACTGGAAAACGCCCTGCTGGAGTTCCCGGGCTGCGCAATGGTGATCTCGCACGACCGCTGGTTCCTCGACCGTATCGCCACCCACATCATCGACTATCAGGATGAAGGTAAGGTGGAGTTCTTCGAAGGTAACTTTACCGAGTACGAAGAGTACAAGAAACGCACCCTCGGCGCCGAAGCGCTGGAGCCGAAGCGTATCAAGTACAAGCGCATGGCGAAGTAATCGCTGTGATAACAAAAAGGCGCCGCGGCGCCTTTTTTGTTGTGCTGCGCTAGCTGCCCAGCATCTGCTTCACCAGCTCGACGCAGCGCAGGAAGCGTGTGTCGTAGTCATCCTCTTTGACGTGCACATATTCAATGTGATTTTCACGCAGCATGGTGACCAGCATCGACTGGAACTCACGGCGATCCATCGAACTGCCGAGGCTGCGCAGGCCATCGGCCACCCACGGCACATTATTTTCCAGCAGAATCACCAGGTCAAAGCGGTACTCATCGATCAGCGCCTGCACGAATGGGTGCTCGCGCCCTTCATACTTAAGGCAGAACGCCTGGGTAGTGATGAAGTCAGTGTCGATAAACGCCACTTTGTTGGCGTATTTGACGGCGAAATCGATGTACTGCGCCTGGCCGAGCGCGATTTTGTCGTAGTCGGAGTATTGCAGCGCCATCTCGTCGCCGCCGAGGTGCGAGAAGACGTAATCGCGGCCATACTCCCACGCACTGGTGGTGTTGAAGATGTTGGCCAGCTTATTGACCAGCGTCGATTTACCGCTCGATTCACCGCCGAGTACCGCCACGGTGCGCACGAAGAACGGCTTCACTTCAGTCGGGATGTACTCCCAGTAGCGGAACGGATCCTGACGAATCTGGCTGCCGCTGATGTTCATAAACGATCGATGCGGATCGATCACCACTGCCGGAATGCCCAGATGCTGCTGATACATCGGCGCATCCGGTTCTTCGCTGGTATAGACGCAGTCGGGCTCAATACCCTGCTCCGCGAGGAAGGTTTTCACACCGGCGCTCCACACGTCCCAGCCGTGCGGATAGGGCTCGATTCCCTCTTCGTTGAACGAATGGATACGGATGTTTTTCTGGTACTTGAAAGTTTGCAGCAGCCAGCGCAGACGATCGCTGATGGTGGGCTGCTGCGACATGGCGCTGTTCTCAAACAGCTGGCGATCGCGCGGATCGTCATGGCCCATGATGATGTGCAGCTCATCGACCTGGCTACAGGCGCGCTGGATCAGGTAGATGTGACCGGTGTGCAGCGGATAGAACTTACCGAACACCACGCCCACGGTTTTGTCGCGGCGCGGGAATTCCAGCCCGAGAAAACGGTGCAGCGCTTCCAGCTTCTGCGCGCTCGGGCTTTTGATTTTGGCATTCAGCAACTGGCTCAGATAGCCTTTGGTCATCCCGCTGGCATCAGCCACCTGCTGCAATGTGTGTCCCTGCTGGCGAATCGCGGTTTTCAGATAGTCAAACGATGACATGTAGTGCCTCCTGCATGGAATTAGAGGGATGGTGCGCGTGGGCCCTCACCCCGGCCCTCTCCCGCCCGCGGGAGAGGGGGAAAATCCTGAACAGAGCGATAAATGGCAGATTAACGCCGTACTTTTCGCCGCTCCGGTCGGTTCCCTCTCCCGCAAGCGGGAGAGGGTTAGGGTGAGGGCAAAGGTAAGGGCAAAGTTAAGGCAAAGTTAGGGCACTGGCCACGCCACAAGCAAAACCCCCTCCCCAACAACCCGCCTTACAGCTCGTCCAGAATCGCCAGCGCGTCCGCCAGTTTCTTCGCGCTATACACCTTCATACCGTCAATCGCCTTCTTCGGCGCATTTCCTGCCGGCACAATGGCGCGCTTAAAGCCGTGCTTGGCCGCTTCGGAAATGCGCTCCTGGCCGCTCGGCACTGGACGAATCTCCCCGGCCAGACCGACTTCGCCAAAAATCACCAGATCCTGCGGCAGCGGGCGATCGCGCAGGCTCGACACCATCGCCAGCAGCAGCGCCAGGTCCGCACTGGTCTCGGTGACTTTGACGCCGCCGACCACGTTCACAAACACATCCTGATCGGCCATCTGCAGGCCGCCGTGACGGTGCAGCACCGCCAGCAGAATCGCCAGACGGTTCTGCTCCAGCCCAACCGCCACGCGGCGCGGATTACCCATCATCGAATGGTCCACCAGCGCCTGAATCTCAACCAGCAGCGGGCGCGTGCCCTCCCAGACCACCATCACCGAACTGCCCGAGGTGATCTCATCGCCGCGTGACAAAAAGATAGCAGACGGGTTACTGACTTCGCGCATGCCCTGCTCGGTCATGGCAAAGACGCCCAGCTCATTCACCGCACCAAAGCGGTTTTTGTGGCTGCGCAGCGTGCGGAAGCGCGAATCGGCATCGCCGTCCAGCAGCACCGAACAGTCGATGCAGTGCTCCAGCACCTTCGGCCCGGCCAGCGAGCCATCTTTGGTGACGTGACCGACCATGATGATCGCCACGCCGCGCGTTTTGGCGAAGCGCGTCAGGTAAGCGGCGGTTTCCCGCACCTGCGCCACGCTGCCCGGCGATGACTGAATCTCCGCCATGTGCATCACCTGGATCGAGTCGATCACCATCAGCTTCGGCTGCTCCTGCTCGGCGATCAGGCAGATCTGCTCGATGCTGGTTTCCGACAGCATATTGAGGTTTTCCGTCGGCAATCCCAGACGATGGGCGCGCATCGCCACCTGCTGCAGCGACTCTTCGCCGGTGACGTACAGGGTTTTCATCCCTTCCGCCAGCTTACACATCACCTGCAACAGCAGCGTCGATTTACCGGCACCAGGGTTACCGCCAATCAGTATCGCGCTGCCCGGCACCACGCCACCGCCCAGCAC
>NZ_SDFT01000219.1:0-11028 GCF_004916815.1 Pantoea sp. R102 | reverse complement strand
TGCCCGGCTGCGCGCCGGTAATGTCCACCATCACGCCGGTGCGGCCCACGCCGGTTTGCGGCGTCAGCCCGAGGCGCAGCAACTCCTGCTCCACAATGGCTGCAGTGCGGATGGTGTCGAAACCAAGTTCCGGATGTGCGTGAATATCGCGCCGGATGGCGATGAGGTGCGCCTGCATGCTTTCACTTCTGGCGCTGATATCCCTGGCTAAAAGAATTTTATGATCGGTCATGGTGGTAATACGGTTATGCAGGCTGTCGCCTGGCCGTTATGGCATTTTTATGAAATTCAGCGTTTTATTTATTCACAGCCCTCAGCAGATTGCAACGCACAATTCCTTCCCTTAATTGCTGAATTTGCGTGATATTTTTCTAAAACCCTGCCTGGGCAGGATAAACCTTATAAAATGCATGCTCAGTCAGTTATAACATTCATAATTCGCAGGCGATCATCAGTTTTACTGATTTTGTTATTGAACATAAAAGCATCGCATTGCTCAGCCATCAATCTTTGCTCTGCTCCGCCTGACTGAGTAGCCACGCACGAACCGCACTCACCGTTGCCTGCTCACGCGGACGACGCGGAGCCACCAGATACCAGCCGGCATCAACGGGCATCTCACGCTGCCAGGCGGGAACCAGCCGACCGCTGGCCAGATCGTTCTGCACAAAATGCGGGCTGGTCAGTGCGATACCCTGACCACTCAGCGCCGCTTCCAGCGCCAGCGCGGTCTGGTTGAAGCGCAGATGATGCTGATGCTGCAGCGACTGGCCGGGGAACATAAACGCCAGGAACGCCGGCCACAGGTGATGGCCATCGTGCAGCAGCGGATAGCGCAGGCAATTTTCTGGCTGCGCTGCATCACCGTGTTGTGCCAGCAGCGCCGGGCTGACCACCGCCAGCACCGTCTGGCTAAACAGCAGCGTGGCCTCCAGCCCGCTACCAAACGGCGGCCGGCCATAGCGCACCGCCAGGTCGACGCCTTCATGGTGAAACTGCACCAGCCGTTCAGAGGCCAGCACGCGCAGGTCGATATCCGGCCAGGCCGCGGTAAATGCCGGTAAACGCGGTAGCATCCAGCGGCTGGCAAAGGTCGGTGTTACGCTCAGCGTCAGGCGATCCGGCTCCGGGCGTAGCGTGCGCGTCGCCTCATCAATCAGCTCAAATGCCTGTCGAATGTGCACCGCATAGCCTGCACCGGCAGCGTTCAGCGCCAGCGAACGCGGCAGCCGATCGAACAGTTTCAGGCCCAGGCTGGCCTCCAGACCGCGAATATGCTGCGCAACCGCACCCTGTGTCACACCGAGCTCTTCAGCGGTGAGGCGAAAATTAAGGTGCCGCGTCACGGCTTCAAATACCCGTAGCGCATTCAGCGACGGTAATGCCTGAAAGCCCTGATTCATCCTGTAGTTTTCCTATCGTCAATTGCCAGCTGAGCTGACTCTCTGCGGCATCTCCCGGCCATTATACTGGCATGACAGGATATTTAATTGATGAGGTTACTCACATGACAGTAGAAAAAGTTGCGGTGATTGTCGCAGGTGGCAGCGGTATGGGCGCAGCGGCAGCGGAGAAGCTGGCCAGCGAGGGTTTCAGGGTTGCGATTCTTTCCTCCTCCGGCAAAGGCGAGCTGCTGGCGAATCGTCTGGGCGGACTCGGCATTACCGGTTCGAATCAGTCAGTAGACGATTTGCAGCAACTGGTTGATGCCACACTGGCGCGCTGGGGACGTATTGACGTGCTGGTTAACAGTGCCGGTCACGGTCCGCGCGCGCCGATCCTTGAATTAAGCGATGATGCGTGGCAGCAGGGAATGGAAACCTACTTCCTCAACGTAGTGCGCGCTGTACGTCTGGTCACGCCGATCATGCAGCAGCAGGGTGGCGGCAGTATCATTAATATCTCATCGGCATGGACGTTTGAACCCACCGACATGTTCCCGACCTCGGCCGTGTTCCGTGCCGGTCTGACTTCTTTCAGTAAAATCTTTGCCGACACCTACGCAGCTGAGAATATTCGTATCAACAACGTCCTGCCAGGCTGGATTGATAGCCTGCCAAAAACGGATGAACGGCGCGACAGCGTGCCCATGCAGCGCTACGGCACGGCTGCAGAAGTGGCGGCTACCATTGCGTTTCTTGCTTCGCCCGACGCGGCTTATATCACCGGGCAGAATCTTCGCGTGGACGGCGGCGTCACGCGCAGCGTGTAACCGGCTTTGCTGTGACTGATGGCCACAGCGGCATCTGATGTCCGCTGTGGCTACCGCCTGCCTCATGATGAATTTCTCAGCCTGTTTTCAAGACTGGTCTTGTCGTTTCGCGGCCTTATAACACGTCAGAATGTTCTTATTCGCTGACAGAATTTTCTGTTCTCAGCTGCCAGATATTCCCGGTAAAACTTTCTGATTTGAGGTCGCTATGCCACTGCTTCTTCGTATGCGTCTGCACACGCTGCTGACTCCCGAACGCCATCTTGTCTGGCGTTTCCTGCTAACAGGTTGTGCTTTTTTCTGGATTCTGCTGGTGGTTGCCGTGATGGGGCTGCGCTGATCGGTTGCTGGCTGTTGTGAGGGATGATTATGGTATTAATGTTATCGCCGCGCCTCAGTGCGCTGCTGAGTTTTTCCCGCCGGTTACTGTGCCAGCTGGCACTGGCTGCCAGCCTGCTGTTCTGGATTGGCGTGGTGGTGGCAATCGTTATCGCGTACTGACCTAATGTGCCTGCAGCCGCGCGGATAACTGTTCCGGCGGCAGCAGCGCAAATGCGCGTTTCATCACCCGCGCCTCGTCAGCCGGGGTGCGACCAAACATCCGCTTAAACTCCCGGTTGAACTGTGAATCACTTTCGTAACCGACGCGTGCGGCGGCACCGGCGGCAGTGAGATTATCGCGAATCATCATCAAACGCGCCTGATGCAGCCGCAGCGACTTGAGATACTGAATCGGCGAGGTCTGTGTCACGCTTTTGAAATGCAGATGGAAGCGCGGAACGCTCATGCCCGCTTCGCTGGCCAGATGCGGCACATCCAGCGGCTGCTGCCAGTCAGCATGAATGCGCTGCAGCGCCCGCGCGATGCGCCCAAAGTGGCCCTGATAGGTCAGCGCTGCGCGCACCGCACCGCCCTGCTCACCCAGCAACACACGAAAACAAATCTCTTCTACCCGTGCCGGGCCTAAAACCTGCGCTTCCAGCGGATCGCTCAGCGCCTGCAACAGGCGCAGCGTGCTGTCCGCCAGCGTCTCATTTACCGGCGTCGAAATAATGCTGGCTGGTGTCTCCGCCAGCGGAATGTCTGCCGCTGCGACCTGCGTCACCAGGCGCGCCAGCGTGGCCGCATCCAGACGGATAGCCAGTCCCAGTAACGGTTCAGCCGAGGTCGCTTCAGTCTCAGCGGAGAACGGCAGCGGCACCGACAACACCAGATAGTGCTGCGCGTCGTAGCGATACATTTTGTCGGCCAGAAACGCCCGCTTCGAGCCCTGACAGATAATGATGATGCTCGGCTCATAAAGAACCGGCGTGCGCGCCCACTGCCGGTCGGCACGCATAAAGCGCACGCTGTCGAGCAGTGAGGCGGTATAACCTTCCTGCGGTGCCAGCTGGCGCAGCAGCGCGCAGGTCTGCTGTTGTACGGTTTGCGACATAACGGATTTCCGGTGAGAGGTTCAGGCAAAGCATAGCCAGGTTTATTCCTTACTCACAACAGTGACGAGAGAATCAGGCAATGATGCGCCACAATCCGGTCTGTTCGCTTTAGCCGGCGTTTTCCACAATAGCCTAGTCAACCAACACGAGGAAACCATCATGGCTCATTCCAATGCGAAAGTGATTATTCTGACCGGCGCCAGCAGCGGCATCGGCGAAGCGATAGCGCGTCTGCTGGCCAGTCAGGGGCATAAACTGGTGCTGGGCGCGCGCCGTACCGATCGGCTGGCGATACTGTGTGATGAACTGCGTGCCAGCGGCGCACAACTGGATTATCTGGCCACCGACGTGACGCAGCGTGCCGATACGCAGCAGCTGGCCGATTTTGCCCGCGATAAATATGGCCGGATTGATGTGATGATCAACAATGCCGGCGTTATGCCGCTGTCGCCGCTCAGTGCGCTGAAGGTGGATGAATGGGATCGTATGCTCGATGTCAACGTGCGTGGCGTACTGTACGGCATCGCTGCCGTGCTGCCGCTCATGGAATCGCAGCAAAGCGGCCATATCATCAATATCGCCTCGATTGGTGCGCTGGCGGTATCGCCGACGGCAGCGGTGTACTGCGCCACAAAATTCGCGGTTCGCGCCATTTCGGATGGCCTGCGTCAGGAATCGCGCCAGCTGCGTGTGACGGTCATTAATCCCGGCGTGGTGGAATCGGAACTGGCGGACACCATCACTGACGAGACCGCACGCGTGGCCA
Source organism: Pantoea sp. R102 (assembly GCF_004916815.1). Lineage (NCBI taxonomy): Bacteria > Pseudomonadati > Pseudomonadota > Gammaproteobacteria > Enterobacterales > Erwiniaceae > Pantoea > Pantoea sp. R102. The sequence continues at coordinate 6,614 of NZ_SDFT01000219.1, read as the reverse complement.
TGCAGAGTTATCGGCAGGTTGCGTTAAAACCCGAAGCCATTGCGCAGGCGGTGAGCTGGGCCATTAATCAGCCTGGCGAAGTTGATGTCAATGAGATCACGGTGCGCCCTACTGCCAGCGCGCATTGAGGCTAATGGAGCGTGGCGATTTCAGGCTGAAATCGCCCTGGCCTGCGCGTCTGGTGACAGCGCGCGCAGGCCATCACGCTTACAGCCAGCCCGCTTTTTTCAGCCGCCACCACATAACGAAACAGATCACCAGCGTGACCGCCAGCGCCGCCGGATAGCCAAAGTGGCTGTGCAGCTCGGGCATATCAGAGAAGTTCATACCGTACATACTGAAGATGATGGTCGGCACAATCAGAATCGCCCCCCAGCCGGCCAGCTTTTTGTTCACCTCACTCTGCTGTACCGAGACCAGCGCCAGATTCACCTGCATGGCGCTGGCCAGCGTTTCGCGCATATCCTCGGCATCAATCATGACGTGGTGCGCGTGATCCTGCACGTCGCGCAGATAGGCGCGTAGATTTTTCGGGATGATATCTTCATGGAAGCGCACCAGCTGCGGACAGATCTCTGTCACCGGCATCGCCGCATTGCGCAACGACAGCAGCTGACGCCGCAAATGGTAAACATTCTCCAGCGTGACGCTGTCAAAGCGGGTGGTGAACATGCCGTCTTCCAGATCAGCAATACGTTCACTCAGCGATTCGGTGATCTTACTGTAGTTGTCGACGATAAAATCGAGAATGCAGTAGAGCGCATAGCCGGGTCCCTGGCACAGCATGGCATGGTTTTTCTCGGCTTTAGCGCGAATCGCTTTATAGCCCTCAACCGAACCGTGCCGCACGGTAATCAGAAAATTTTTGCCGAGGAAAAAGTGGGTTTCGCCAAAGCTGATGCGCTGGCGATCTTCCATGTGTGCGGTTTTCACCACGATAAATACCGATTCGCCGTACTGCTCAATCTTGGGCCGCTGATGCGCCACCAGCGCATCCTCAATCGCCAGCTCATGCAGGCTAAACTCCTCCTGCAGCGTTTGCATGAACGCCGGATCGGGTTGATACAGGCCAAGCCAGACGAACGATTTTTCCTCTTTCAGCACTTCGCTGATTTGATCGACTTCGACATGCTCTTCGCGTTTGCCGTGGCGATACACCACGCAGTTAATCACCATTTTCGCGTTGTCCTTGTTGTACTCTCTATCCCTAATCATAGCTGCAAAGCAGGTGCCAGTGCGCCGTCATCTTTGCGCCGGTCATCACGCCGCCGCTTACGGTACGCCAAAATAGCGCAGCAGCGCCGTCATCACCGCCGCACCGATGATTACCAGTATCAATGGCGCGCGACGCCAGGCGAGAAACACCGCGAACAACACGCCGGTGAGCCGTGCGACGCCGGCGAAATCGGTGCCCTCAAACAGCGCGGTGGTGACAGCGACAGCCAGCAGCAGCACCGTTGCCGCGTCGGACAGCATGTTGCGCACACGTTCTGACATGTGCATCCGGCTGCCCAGCCGGTAACCGGCAAAGCGAATCGCATACGTCCCTGCAGCCAGCAGCGCGATGCCGGCAATCACTAAACTATTTTGCATCTTTGCGCTCCCGCCAGCTCAGCAAACCGAGTAAAGAAAACAGCACCGGCATACCGGCTGGCACAAAAGGCGTCGCCAGCACGGACAGCAGTGCCCCGAGGGTGGCCGGAATGCGCGTGCGACGCTGGCGCAGCGCCGGGAAAATCAGCGCGATCAGGATGGCCGGAAACACCGCGTCCAGGCCAATCGCCGACACATCAGGAATAAAGCGCCCAATCACCGCACCGGCAATCACCGTGAGCGGCCAGATGGCAAAAATACCCAGTCCGCAAACCCAGTAAGCCGCCCGACGCTGCGCCAGCTTCGGCTGTGAAATACCGAACACCACGCTCTCGTCATTCATGATATGGCAGCCCAGCAGACTGCGTCCGCCCTGCCCGACCAGGTCTTTCACCGCAATGCCAAACGGCAGATGACGCGCGTTGACCAGTAAACCGGCTGCGGCAGCGGTTAACGGACTGCCACCGCCGGCGACGATGCCGATGAACAGGAATTCAGACGCCCCGGCCAGTACCAGCGTAGAGAGCGCAATCGGCACCCACAGCGGAAAGCCGTCGGCAGCGGCGAGAGATCCATAGGAGAGGCCAACGATACCGTCGGCCAGACAAACGAGAACGATCGCTTTAATTACGCCGCGATCAAGCGGTACGGCACCCAGACGCATCACAATTTGATCTCATAACGAACAAGAAAGCCGTTATAATGAACGCGCCTTCAGTGTTTTACAAGATGAACAAATCGTTCGATATAAAGAACAGGAGTAAGTGTGACCCCGCCCATTGCTATCATTGCCGCCGGACTGCTGCGCGAACGCCAGCGCGCCGGACTTTCGCTGACGGAAGTGGCGCGCCGCGCCGGCATCGCCAAGTCAACGCTGTCCCAGCTGGAGGCAGGCAACGGTAATCCCAGCATTGAGACATTATGGTCACTGTGTGTGGCGCTGAATATTCCGTTCGCCAGGCTGATGGAGCCGGAAGTAAAAAGACTGCAGGTAATTCGGCGTGGCGAAGGCATGATTGTGTCAGCTGAACTGGCTGATTATCAGGCCGCTTTACTCGCCAGCTGCCCGCCGGGCGGCCGCCGCGATCTGTATCTGATCACCAGCCAGCCCGGCGCACCGCGCGCGTCAAAACCGCATCCGCCGGGTTCAGTCGAACACATCATCATGGCACGAGGTCGCGCGCGGGTCGGCCCGATGGACGCGCCGGTCGAACTGTTCCCGGGCGATTATATTTGTTATCCCGCTGATGAACCGCACATCTTCGAGGCGCTCGACGCCGATACCATGGCGGTCCAGCTGTCGGAGCAGAATTAAAGAAATTTCGCTGCGCCTGACTATCACAATTTCCTATGACTAATTCGGATGATTGCGCTGCGGCGCGGTGGCATGCTGTCAGCATCATTGGCAGAACAGCAGGAACATATGGACATTATTCCCGCGCAGCCGCATCACGCGGCGGCGATACAGAAGATTTACGCCTGGCACGTGCTGCACGGCACCGCAACCTTCGAAACGGAACCGCCGGCGGAGAGTGAAATGCTGCGGCGTATCAATGACGTGCACGAGCGCGGCGGTTACTGGCTGGTGGCTGAAGAGCAGGATCAGGTGCTGGGTTACTGCTATCTCGCGCCGTATCGTCCGCGTTATGCCTACCGCTTCACGCTGGAAGACTCTATCTATCTCGACCCGCAGCAAACCGGACGCGGTATCGGTAAAGCGTTGCTGCAAAAAGCGGTGGCGCTGGCCGAAGCCGCTGGCTTTCGCCAGATCATCGCGATTATCGGTGACAGCGCCAACCAGGGCTCGCTGGGAGTACACCGGGCGCTCGGTTTTGAGCACACCGGCGTGATGAAATCGGTGGGTTACAAACATGGCCGCTGGCTGGACACCGTGGTAATGCAGCGGAGTCTCGGGCCGGGTGACAGCCAGCCGCCCGATCGCTAAGCCGCTTCCATGGCAATCACCCGATGAGTGCCTTTCTCCAGCAGATCGCGGTCATGACTCACCAGCAGCACCGCGCACTGCTGCTCGCGCGCCAGTTCCACGATCAACTGCCATGTTTGCTGCTGCACCAGCGGATCGAGGCGTGACGTCGGCTCATCGGCAAACAGAAATACCGGCCGCAGCAGCATCACCCGCAGCAGCGCGAAGCGCTGCAGTTCGCCGCCGGAGAGCGCCTCTGGTCGCCGCGTCAGCAGCGCGGGATGCAAGGCCAGCCGTGCCATGAGCGCATCGCGCTGTGCCGGCGGGAGAGCGTGACGCCGCAGCACATCGTTGATGCTTTGCCCCAGCGTGCGCTGCGGCGGAAACAGCGCGGAAGGATCCTGATAGATTTTCTGATATTTCAGCGCATCGGCATCAGCGTGGTGCGTTACGCGGCCCTGCTGCGGCGCGAGCAACCCCAACAGCACGTCGCCGAAACTGCTTTTGCCGCTGCCGCTGGCACCGTGCAGGCCAACGATTTCACCGGCGTGCAGCGTGAAATCGCGTGGCACACCCAGCCTTTTGCCCCCGCGCGCCAGCATAATGTCCTGGGCGCTGATCACCGGCCTGGCACCGATCATAGTTTGTTGTCGGGCGGGCCAGCAGGCCGGATCGGCAGCCAGCAGCGCGCGCGTGTAAGGCTGCTGCGGCGACTGTAACACCTGCTGCGCCGGGCCCTGTTCAATCACGCTGCCTTTATGTATCACCAGCACGTCGCCGCCCAGCTGGCGTGCCAGGGCGATGTCGTGGGTGATGGTCAACAGCATGCCGCCGTCGGCCACTTCGCGCTGTAACAGCTGGCTGACTTCGTCGCGGCGCGCCACATCCAGCCCTTTGGTCGGCTCATCGGCAATCAGAATCTGCGAGCCACCGGCACGGGCTGCCGCAAACGCGGCGCGCTGTGCCATGCCGCCGGAAAGCTGCCACGGATAACGCCGTGCCGCCGCGGCCAGGCCAAGCTGCTGCAGATCCTGCTGCGCCGCTGCAGCGCTGGCGGCAGGCGGCAAACCGCGCACGAAGCGATGCCCTTCCGCCACCTGTTGCTGAATCGCCATGGTCGGATCGAGCGATAGCCACGGCTCCTGCGGCAGCGAAGCCAGCGTATTGCCCCACAACCGACGCAGCTGCGCCGTATCCTGCGGCAGCTGAAAGCGTCTGCCGTTGATCATCACCTCACCGCTGGCCTGCAGCGATGGCGGCAATATCCCCATGATCGCCTGCGCCAGCAGACTTTTCCCCGATCCGGTTTCGCCGAGCAGCGTCAGCGGCTGACCGGGTTGTAGCCGCACATCCACCGGCTCAACCAGTGTTTCAGTCGCTGTGGCAACGCTCAGCCCGGTGATCTGTAATCCCTTCATCATCGCTCCTTTTTCATCAGCAGATTGAGGCTGATCAACAGTAAAAACAGTGCGGCTACCGGCTGCATCAGCAGCCACGGCGCTTCCCACGCAAACGGCAGCAGTTCGGTCATCATCAGGCCCAGCTCCGGCGTGGGCGGACGCACGCCAACGCTGATAAACCCGAGCGCCGACACCGCCATGATGGCGCTGCTGAAAGAGAACAAGGTTAGCGTCAGCAGTACCGGTGCCAGCGCAGGCCACAGATGATGACGAAAACGATACCAGGCAGAGAACCCGAGCAGTTTGCTGGCCTGCATACCGGGCGCCTGCACAATTGGCCGCAGCGTGGCACGCGTGACGCGGAAAAATTCCACCCACAGCACCAGCGAAATGCCCAGCCACAGCATCTGCGGCGCGTCTGGCGCAATGGCGGCCAGCAGCAGTACCAACAGCAATCCCGGCAGCGCGAGGCACATATCGCCGACGATGCTCAGCAATCGCTCCGGCCAGCCACCGTACAGCGCACTGAGCACACCGGTGAACACGCCCGCTATCAGCGCACTGATCACGCACAGGGCTGCCAGCCCGAGTGACAGGCGCAGCGCGGCGCTGAGGCGCGTTAACATATCGCGACCGAGATGGTCGAAACCAAGCAAATGGCCGCGGTTCGGCGTCTGCAGCATCTGCAGCAAATCCTGCTGTAGCGGATCGCCGTGCTGAATCAGCGGCAGCACAAACGCGTAAGCCAGCAGCGCCGCCAGCAGTACCAGACCCACCCAGCGTGAAAGCGTCATCTTCATGCGCGCGCCCCCCGGGGATCGAGCAGATGACAACCGGCATCCACCAGCATGTTCAGCAGGACAAACAGCAGGCCGAGCGTCATGGCGCTGGCCTGAATCACCGGCACGTCACGCGCAAAAATGGCGTGCACCAGAGCGTGACCGATTCCCGGCCATGCAAACAGGGTTTCTACCACCACCACGCCTTCCACCAGCCAGACAAACTGCATGCCAAACCACGTCAGCACCGGCGCGCTCAGATTACGCAGGCCGTGACGCAGCAGCAGGCGCGCGGGTGCCAGTCCTTTTTGCGCTCCCCAGCGATAGTAGCCGGACGACACCACCTGCCAGGTGGCTTCGCGCACCACGCGCACGCCGACGGCCGTCAACGACAGGGCCAGCGTCAGTGCCGGCAACAGGAAATGGCGCAGCTCGCCGTGACCGGCGCTCGGCAGCCAGTCGAGTTGTAGCGCGAACAGCAGGATCAGCAGCATGCCGAGTGCAAAATGCGGCACCGATTTCAGCAAGGCGGTCAGCCAGAACAGCGCACGGTCAAGCCGGCCGTTGGCATGGCAACCGGCCCAGATGCCGAGCGGCAGCGTCAGCAGTAACGCCAGCAGCAGCGAAACGCCCGCCAGCGCCAGCGTCTGGCCCAGCTGCCAGCGCAGCTCATCCATCACCGGCTCACCGGAAACCAGCGAGCGGCCGAAATTAAACTGCAGCAGATCGAAGAGCCAGTGCAGCAGCGCACTGCCGCCGCTAAGCGCTCCATCCAGCTCCTGCTGTACCCGCGCCACCGCGTCGGCATCGACGCGATCGTAACCATAGCGCCCCGAGGCGATGCGCCACGCCATGTCGCCCGGCAGCGCCTGCACCAGCAGCCAGGTCAGTAATCCTACCGCCAGCACCACGAACAGC
>NZ_SDFT01000218.1:0-5729 GCF_004916815.1 Pantoea sp. R102 | reverse complement strand
CATGAATGCGCACCCTGCGAGGCATCACACAATTTACTTTTTCTCTGGCGCGTTTTAAGAAACAAAACCGCGCGGTTTTCTGTAGGGACGCCATTCATGGCGACCAAAAAAGCAGGGAGAAATTCCACAAGCTCGCCGCGGCGCATGGTATCACCCGGCCGGCGGGTTTTCCCCCACCGAGCCGCGCACCACCATCCAGCTGTCAAACGCGGGTAAAGCGCCGGCGGATTGCTGGCGGATATGGCAAATCAACCGGCGCGCGGCTTCGCGCCCCATTTCATACACCGGCTGGGCGACCACGGTTAGCGGCGGTGACATCAGCTCGGTCCAGGGAAAATCGTCGTACATCACAAAAGAGATATCTTCGGGTACGCGCAGGCCGCGTTTGGCCAGACCGCGCAGGATGCCCATCGCAATCAGGTTATCGGAGGCAATCAGCGCGCTGGGTGGTTCGGCGAGCGCCAGCAGTTCAGTCAGGATCTGCTCAATGATGGCTTCGCTTAGTGCATTAAGCCGAATCAGCGCTGGATCCAGTTCCTTACCTGCGGACCGGTAGGCATCAATCATTCCACTAACACGTTGCGCCACCGGCGTGGGGCCCAGCGTGATTGCCGGCGAATACGGTGCAGCGCTGCGCATGCTGGAGAGATAAGCAATACGCTGATGCCCGGCCGCCAGTAATAGCTCCGTCGCCTGTTTGGCCACTGCGACAAAGTTCGCCTGGATGGTCTCCACTTCCATCCCCTGCACTGCCCGGTCGAACATCATTAATGAACGCCCTTCTGCCAGCACCTGGCGCAGATGTTCATTATCCTCAAACAATGAGCTGCATGGCGCGACGATGATGCCATCGACGCGCTTATCCAGCATCACGCGCACGGCTTCCCGCTCCTCGTCCAGCGTTTCATCGCTGTTGCTCAGCAGCAGGTGAAAGCCCGCCTGGCGCGCGACGTCGGCCATGCCGCGCAGCGCGAGGCCAAAGTGCGGGTTTTCGATGTCGCCGACAATCACCCCGATGGTATTGGAGCGGCCGGTGTTCATGCTGCGCGCCAGCTCGTTCGGTCGGTATCCCAGCGCTTCAGCAGCCTGATTCACCCGCGTCTGCACGTCTTCACTGACGGAACCATACCCGCCCAGCGCGCGTGCCGCCTGAGCTTTGGAAACATTGGCGGCGCGGGCGACGTCTGCGACGGTCGGACCGCGTGAACGAGCATTTTCATTGGTCATAATTATTTCGAATCACAAGTTGATAACAACATAATTGACGCTGCTGATAGCGTGTGCTTAATATCAGTATATCCGAATGAGACCGGTCTCACAACCAGAGCCGGTTTCATTTTGCCCTGCGTTGAGACCGGTCTCAATAACAATAAACCGGCTTGGCGAACTCTGAAGTTTCACCTGCACAGACGGAAGAGCCTTATGACATCGCACAAACGTTTCAATCAACTGACCGCCGCCCTGTTCGGCACGGCAATGCTGGTTTCCGCCAGCTGGAGCGCCCATGCCGCCAGCGACAGTAATCCCTGGGGTTTGATCGAACCCGGTCATCTCCGCGTTGCCAGCCTCGGCGACGCGAAGCCCTACACCTTCACCGATAAAAACGGCAACTTCACCGGCTTTGACGTCGAATTCTTCAAAAATGTGGCGCATCGCATGGGCATCGATCAGGTGGATTTTATCGGTCAGGACTTCTCCGCCATTCTGCCGGCAGTGGCAAATGGCCAGTATGATGCCGGCGTAGCCGCGATTGGCATCACGCCGCTGCGCGAAAAAACCGTCGATTTCTCCACCGGCTATCTTGCGGGCTATCTGACGGTGCTGACTCGCAGTGATTCCGGGGTGAAAAACGTAGAAACCCTGGCGCATAAACGGCTCGGAGTGATTCAGGGCACGCTGCAGGAGAACTATGCGCTGCAGCACTTCAAACAGACCGATCTGGTGCGTTTCCCCGATAACAACGCAGCGGTGTCCGCGCTGAATAACGGCACGCTGGATGCCATGTTCCTCGACTACGAAGCCGCCAAAGATTATGCCACCCGCTTTAAGCTGGTCACGGCGGCGAACATCCCTTCATTTGACGCGCCTGCGGGTGTCGCCATCGCCAAAGGCAAGCCCGAGTTCAAAGCAGCGCTGGATAAAGCCATCAAAGCGGCGATGCAGGATGGGACCTGGAAACAGCTGTACCAGAAATGGTTCCCGGGTTCGCCAATGCCGCAACAGTATCTGCCCGGCGGCCAATAACCCTGCGCATCGTTATGCGTGAGACTGCATCCGGTGACGGCGCATGTCCGTCACCCGCAACCGAGAATCGGCTATGGATCTGATCACTATTCTTTCCCGTACGTTTTTTGATATTCCATCGATGATGGACGTCCTGCCACAGCTGCTGGCAACCGGACTGGTCAACACCATCATTATCTCCGTGGCGGCCACCGTGCTGGGCACGTTATTCGGCCTGATACTGGCGTTGATGGGCATCTCGCCCTCGCGCTGGCTGCGCGTGCCCGCGCGGCTGTATACCGATCTGTTTCGCGGCCTGCCTTCCATCCTCACCATTCTGTTGATTGGTCAGGGTCTGGCGCGTTTCAGCTATCAGCTATTTGGCCCGACGCCGTATCCGCTCGGCATTTTTGCCCTGAGCCTGATTGCCAGCGCTTACATGGGCGAGATTTTCCGCTCCGGTATTCAGAGCGTGGAACAGGGGCAGATGGAAGCCTGCCGGGCGCTGGGAATGAGCTATGGCCGGGCGATGCGCCTGGTGATCATTCCGCAGGGCATCCGCCGCGTGTTGCCTGCGATAGTCAATCAGTTCATCGCCATCATCAAAGACTCGTCGCTGGTTTATCTGCTGGGTCTGATGACCGGTCAGCGTGAGCTGTTCCGCGTCGGTCAGGATGCCGCCGTGCTGAGCGGCAACCTGTCACCCCTGATGCTGGCCGGGCTGTTCTATCTGGTGATCACCGTGCCGCTCACCCACGCCGTGAACTACATCGACGTCCGCTACCGTACCGGACGTCGCCGCGCCACCGCGCCACAAAGCGGCCTGAAGGAGCTCGATGAAGTGCAGCAAAAGCGCAACGTGGTTCCGGCGGTCTCCCTTACCAGCGAGCGAGGACACTAATATGGCCATGCCATCTGCATTTCACGGCGCCAGCCTCGAGCTGCGCAATCTGACCCTGGCATACGGCCCGATTGAGGTGCTGCGTAATGTGTCGCTGAGCATCGAACCGGGCACCACCACCTGCATTATCGGTCCCTCGGGATCGGGAAAATCCACCTTACTGCGCGGCATCAATCGCCTGCATGAGCCGAAGAACGGCGATGTCTTACTGGCCGGGCGCTCTGTTCTGAAAGATAAGCCCGATGCGCTGCGGCTGAGAATTGGCATGGTATTTCAGCATTTCAACCTGTTTCCCGATCACAGTGCGCTGGAAAACGTGGCGCTGGCACCGTGGAAAGTGAAAGGCCGCCCGAAAGCCGAAGCGCTGGAGATTGCCCGTCAGCGGCTGGCCGAAGTGGGCCTTGCTCAGCGAGCGGATCACCGTCCGCGCGATCTCTCCGGTGGCCAGCAGCAGCGTGTGGCAATAGCGCGCGCGCTGGCGATGGAGCCGGAAGTGATGTTGTTCGATGAAGCCACCTCGGCACTCGATCCTGAACTGGTGAAAGGTGTACTGACGCTAATGGCCGACTTGTGCCAGCGCGGCATGACCATGGTGGTGGTGACCCATGAGATGGGCTTCGCCCGGCGCGTGGCCGATCAGGTGGTGTTTATGGATGAAGGCGAAATCGTGGAAGCCGGCACGCCGGAACAAATTTTTGACCGTCCGCAGTCCGCGCGCCTGCAGCGTTTTCTGTCGGAGGTGCTGTAATGACACATCTTCAGGTTAGCGGCCCAGTCCGCACGGCGCTGGTGGGATTTGGCGTCGCCGGCAGCGTGTTTCATGCACCGCTGCTTGCCCATAACGCCGACTATCGTCTCGACGTTATCGTCACAGGTGATGCCCAACGCGTAGCGACCGCGCAGCAACGTTACCCCCAGGCGCGCGTGCTGCCGGACTGGCCAGCGCTGCTCAAGGCCATTGATGGCGGCGAGATCGGCATCGATCTCATCGTGCTGGCCACGCCGCCGGCGCAACACGCGGAGCAGGCTGTACAGGCCAGCCAGCGCGCGATCCATCTGGTGGTGGATAAACCGTTCGCACCAGACGTGCAGGCGGCAGAAATGATGATCGCTGCCGCGCAGCAGGCCAATACCTTGCTCACCGTGTTTCATAACCGACGCTGGGACGGTGACTTTCTGACATTACAGCGCCTGGTGCACCAGGAAGCCTTCGGCACCGTAAGGAGTTTTGAGTCGCGTTTCGAGTGGTGGCGACCGCAGGGATTCGGCAACTGGCGTGACAGCGTCACGCTGGCACAGGGCGGTGGTTTATTGCTGGATCTCGGCAGCCATCTGATTGACCAGGCCATCCAGCTCTTTGGCCCGGTCGCCCACGCCACGGCAGAACTGGCGCGCCATTCCGGCCCGCAATCGGACAGCGACGAGGACTGTTTTGTCTCATTGCTGCACCACAACGGCGTGCGCTCGCGGCTGTGGATGAATGGCCAGGCGGCACTGAATGCGCCGCGCTTTCACCTGCTGGGCAGCAAAGGCGCTTTCACCCACTGGGGGCTGGACAATCAGGAGCCGCAACTGGCGGCTGGCATGTCGCCCGGCGATAGCCAGTACGGCGTCACGCCGGCAGAAAACTCTGCCCGGGCCGGCACGGTCGGGGCAACCACAACGGTGCCGATTGAACGTGGTCACTACCCCGCTTTCTATCAGCTGTTAGCTCACGCGCTGTTACATGGCGGGCCGCCGCCGGTTGATGCGCGTGAAGCGCTCGGCGTTTTACAGCTAATTGAGCAGCTCCATCGGCAGCATCGCGTACGTATTGCCTGAAGGGCGAACATTTTTTTAACAGAAGGAATGAATGATGTCTGACAAAACCGTGGCAAAAACCGTCATCGTGCTGGGTGGCGGCATCCTCGGCGTCTCAACAGCCTGGCAGCTGGCGCAGGCGGGCGCGCAGGTCACGCTGGTGACGGAAGCGGCACTCTGCTCCGGCGCCACCGGCCGCTCCCTCTCCTGGCTCAACTCCGCGGGCGAGCGTTCGCAGCCTTACCATGCGCTGCGCATGGCGGGTATTGACCGCTATCGCACGCTGTTTGCCCGCCATCCGCAGCTCGACTGGCTGCGCTTCGACGGCGCGATTTACTGGGCCGCTGACGATGACGCGGGCACCAAAGCGCGTCATCACTATGAAAAAGCGCAGGGGTACGACTCAAAGCTGATCAATCGCGCCACGGTCGGTGATGTCGATGCGCAGGTGAATCCGGCCAGCCTGAGCCAGCTGGCGATTGCCAACCCCGGTGAAGGCTGGGTCAGCCTGCCGCATCTGGTTGAGCATCTGGTTCAGGCATTGCGCGCGCTGGGCGGAGAGATCGTTGAGCACGCCGGTAAAGCCAGCGTGATCACCAAAGACGGCCGGGCCAGCGGCATTCGCAGCGAAAAACGCGGTGAGCTGCTGGCCGATCGGGTACTGGTGGCGTGTGGCCCGTGGACGCCGAACGTGGTGGCACCGCTCGGCGTGCACATCCCCAACGGTTCTCCGGTCTCGATGCTGGTGACCAGCCAGCCCGGCGATCACCGGCTGCAGGTTGTAATGAATACGCCGCGCGCGGCG
>NZ_SDFT01000217.1:0-4283 GCF_004916815.1 Pantoea sp. R102 | reverse complement strand
AATACGCCGCGCGCGGCGGTCCGGCCTAATCCCGGCAACACCATCGCCATCGATCATGACTGGTATGAAGAGCACATCGTCGCGCAGGCCGACGGGCAGTACAGCATTGATACCGCAGTCATTAACCAGCTGATGGCGGAAGCGGGTAACCTGATCGCTGACGGCGCGCCGCTGAAAGCCGATAGCTGGAAAATCGGTCTCAAGCCGATTCCTGGCGATGGCGAACCGGTGGTCGGTGAGTTGCAGCAGGTTCCCGGCTGTTTTGTTGTCTTCACCCATTCCGGCGCCACGCTGGCGTTGATCCTCGGTGAGATACTGACGCAGGAGATACTCACCGGCGTTAAACACCCGATGCTGGCGACCTTCCGCCCGGAAAGATTCAGCTAACGTCAGCACCAGCGCCACGAAGAAAGTGGCGCTGGCTACACGCCCTGTTGTCTGTCACACACCGCGACTTTGCCCAATCCCATCGCCTCGTCCACGCGCCCTTTCCGCTTCCCTGCTGGTCTGATATCCGCGTATTGCCGGTTTCTTTTCCGATGACAACCGCCAGGGCCAGATAAAATAAGAGTCCGCTATTGAGGCCATAAAGCTTCAGCGGCGGAAAATGTCACATTTTTCACGCAAATCACGACAATCTGAACACAGGAAACCCCTTATGCGTATCGCCATACTCGCCCTGGAAGGCAGCGTACTGTCCGCCGTTGCCGGAATGACCGACCTTTTCTGGATAACCAATAAAGCGATTGCCTCTTCCCCCGTGCACGCCGCACGCTTTCCCGATAAAGCTTTTGAAACGCTGATTGTCAGCGCCAACGGGGATCCGGTGTGGGATACGGAAGGCCGCCTGATTCACATCGACAGCTCATTTCAGGGGGCCGGTGCGGTTGATGTGGTGATTGCGCCCGGCATGTTGCTGGGGCCCGACCTGCAACCGATCAACCTCGACAGTATCCGTCAGGCTGCTGGCTGGTTTAACAAACTCTATCAGCAGGGTGTCTGGGTGGCTGCTGCGGGCACCGGTGGCGTGATCCTCGGCGAGGCGGGTTTGCTGAATGACCGTTCCTTTACCACCACCTGGTGGGTCAGCCATATGCTGCAGGCGCGCTATCCACAGGCGCGACTGGCGAAAGGCAAGACGCTGGAGGAAGACGATCGCGTCATTACCAGCGGTGGCTGTTTTTCGTGGATATCGCTGGCCCTGTATATCATTGAAAAAAGCGCCGGCAAGGCGGTGGCGGACCTTACCCGGGAGATGTCGCTGGCCGATAACCCTGTGCTGCACACCCACCTTCCCGGCTCGCCGGGTACGGGGAAAAGCAGCACGCCGTTTCTGGTGCGGGCGCAGGAGATCATCCGCCTGGAAAATCCCGCCATCAATGCCGCGCAGCTGGCAGTCGCACTGAACGTTACCGGGCGCACCCTGCAGCGCAGAATGAAAGCCCTGTCGCAGGAAACGCCAAAAGAGTTTATTACCCGCATCCGCATTGAACTGGCCTGTACCATTCTGGCCAGCACCGACGTCAGCGTGCGTCAGACCGCCTTGCAGTGCGGTTACAGCGAAGACACCGCCTTTCGTAAAGCCTTCCATCAGGTGATGGCGATGACGCCGGCCCAGTATCGTGAGTGGATAGCCCACCGTAAGAAGCAGGTAATTAGCGCAAAATAATACGCAACGCATTTTGAAAGTTATTTAATTACTTCAAAATTAATGATCCTGAGAAGTTAATTTATTCATAATTTTTGAAATAACCTTTTGTGATGTGATGCCGATTAACGCTGAGTTGTTGTGTTCTTCCTTTTAAACTTTTTTCCAGGTAAACAGATGATGAATATTACTCAAAGACTTACCCTGGCTTTCATTTTGCTCTCAGCTTCACTGGTGGTGACGGGTATTATTTCTGTGCGACTGCTGGGCGGTTTTCAGGACCGTTTTGAATACGTACAGGCTAACGCAATTCCTTCTATTCGCGATTTATCCGAGCTGATCGATCGCAGTAATAAACTCTCTCTGTCGCTATATAAGCATCAAAGCCAGACTGACAATGCGCGCATGCCGCCGGTCGAGAAAGAGATCGCCCAGCGCCTGGCCGATATTAAAACGCTGGCAGAATATTATTTAGCCAATGATATCTCCAGCGACGAAGACAAGCAGATCACCATTAAAGGCCTGGCGACGCTGCGGCTGGTGGAGTCGCGGTTGCCGGCGTTTCTTGCTGCTTCACATGCTCATCAGGATGACGTCACGCTCGGCATGCTGGAAGCCGAAAGCGGTATTGGCGGCGCCATCAGCCAGTTAAAAAATGATTATCGCCAGCAGATGGCGCTTAATTTGTCGCTGGGTGACGGCTTGCGTGTGGTCAACCAGGAGATCTATCACCGCACATTCTGGGGTTTGAGTGCCGGCGTCGCGGTGACACTGCTGTTACTGGGTACGCTCACCGCGTTAACTCTGGTGCGCATTCGTCAGAGCCTGAAAGCGATTGGTCAGGTGATGGATCACGTTGGCAGCAGCCTTGACCTGAGCGTCACCGCCGATGACAGCAAAAAAGACGAAGTCGGCAATATGGCCCGCGCCTTTAACCAGCTGCTTGACCGGGTTGGCAGCGCGCTGGCGCAGGTCAGTACCGCTTCTCACGCCGTCAGTTCGGCGTCGGCACAAATCGCCGCCGGCAACGAGGATCTCTCCTCGCGGACGGAACAGCAGGCCGCCTCGCTGGAACAGACGGCGGCCAGTATGGCGGAACTGAGCGAAACCGTGCGTCAGACGGCCGACAATACCCGGCAGGCTAATCGTCTGGCCGGTAACGCGACAGAACTTTCAGACGCCAGCGCGGTGTCGCTGGGCAATATGCTCAGCACCATGGCGGAGATCCGCTCCAGCTCGAAAAAAATCACCGAAATTGTCACGCTGATCGAAGGCATTGCCTTCCAGACCAATATTCTGGCGCTTAACGCTGCCGTCGAAGCGGCGCGCGCCGGCGAACACGGAAAGGGCTTTGCGGTGGTCGCGGGTGAAGTGCGCAACCTCTCGCAGCGTTCGACCCAGGCAGCCAGGGAGATCAAACAGCTTATTGATACCTCCTACAGCCTGGTGGAATCTGGTGCGGTACAGGCCGAAGCGGTGGAAGAGAACATGGCCGGACTGAAAACCGCGTTCCGTCAGGTGAATGACCTGGTAAGCGAAATCGCTGCCGCCGCCGAAGAGCAAAACACCGGCATCTCGCAGGTACACCTGGCGATTAATCAGATGGATGATGTCACGCAGCAGAATGCGGCGCTGGTAGAGGAGGCTTCTGCCGCATCCGCGTCATTGCAGGATCAGGCGCAAACTCTGTCCGGCCTGGTGAATCAGTTTTCACTGGCCGGGTCCGCGCGACCTGCTGAGCGCCCGAAAACGGTCTCCGCGCTGAAACGTCCGGCTGCTGTACCCGTGGCCGCCGGGCACGGCATGGACGCGGACTGGCAGAGCTTTTAACCCCATCCGGCCAGCCTGGCGCTAAATAGCGCATTATTCCGGACCGCCGTGACGTTGACGGCCGGTCCGGCTTCGCCTCCGCTCACAGCAGCTGGCTGAGATGTAGCTGCCCCATCAACAGCGGGTTATCGCTGTAATCTACCGGGATGGCCACCACAGCCGGTCCTTCCACCTCCATCGCCCGCCGCAACGTGGGTTCCAGTTCAGCTGCGCTGTTCACCGAAAATCCAGCGGCACCAAACGCCTGCGCGTAAGCTTTGAAATCCACCGGCCCGAAGTTCACACCGGACACGCGCTGGTATTTCTTCTCTTCCTGAATCGCCACCATGTTATAGCCATTGTCGACCCAGATGATGTGCAGAATATTGGCCTTTAACCTGACGGCGGTTTCCAGCTCCATGCTGGATTGCAGAAAGCCGCCGTCGCCCGACACCGAAACCACTTTACGGGACGGATCGACCAGCCAGGCGCCAATCGCCCACGGCAGCGCCACGCCCATGGTTTGCTGCCCGTTGGAAATCATGATTTGCCGTGCCCGGAAGCTGTAGAGGTAACGGGCAATCCAGATATGAAAACTGCCCATGTCGACCGTCAGGCTGACGTCACTGTTAATGATGTCCTGCATCGCCCGGACGATACGCAGCGGATGCAGGGCGAACTGATCGAGGCTGGCACCCTGCATCGCCAGCAGCTGACGCTGTTGCTGACGATCCTGCAGAATGCTAGCGGCAGCGTCGCTGAGCTGCAGCGGTGACGTGATTTGCGCGGCGATTTTGCGCACTGTCCCGGCGATATCGCCCACCAG
>NZ_SDFT01000216.1:0-3852 GCF_004916815.1 Pantoea sp. R102 | reverse complement strand
CTGGGCACGGCGATTGAGCGCCTGTCTTCCGGCCTGCGCATCAACAGCGCTAAAGATGATGCTGCAGGTCAGGCGATTGCTAACCGCTTCACCTCTAACATCAACGGCCTGACTGTTGCTGCCCGTAACGCCAACGACGGTATCTCTCTGGCACAGACCGCTGAAGGCGCGTTGTCCGAGATCAACAACAACCTGCAGCGTGTGCGTGACCTGACCGTGCAGGCGCAGAACAGCTCCAACTCGGCTTCAGACATCGACTCCATCCAGGCTGAAGTTAACCAGCGTATGGAAGAGATCAACCGCGTCACTGCGCAAACTGACTTCAACGGTATCAAAGTACTGAACACCGGTTCTGGTTCCAAAGATTACAGTTTCCAGGTTGGCTCTAAAGATGCTGAAACCATCGCTATCACCATTAGTTCCAGTGATGGTTATAACCTGGCGAAAGCGGGCACCGGTACGGGCACTGCTCTTAACACCCGCGCCATGGCTTCCGGAACAGATTTAGTCAATGGTTCTGCACGTACAACTGCTGCAATTGGTTTTGACGTACTGAAAGGTAAAGTGACCGGTGGTGCATCTGGCGCCGCTTCTGGTACCACGCCACTGGCAGACATCGATGCAGCGATCAAATCTGTTGACTCGCAGCGCAGCCTGCTGGGTGCCTCACAGAACCGCTTTGAGTCGACCATCACCAACCTGAACAATACCGTGAACAACCTGTCAGCTGCGCGCAGCCGTATTCAGGATTCTGACTACGCGACAGAAGTGTCGAACATGTCGCGCGCGCAGATCCTGCAGCAGGCAGGTTCTTCTGTGCTGGCGCAGGCCAACCAGGTACCACAAACCATGCTGTCTCTGTTACGTTAATTACGCGTACAGTCAAAAAGCTCCCAATTGGGAGCTTTTTTTTTCAAAGTGTTTACTTTGCCAGCATTCAAAAATTCAGTCGTAATTTTAATAAAATCATCATTAAAGGTTGTTCGCCTCCTGCCGATAAATTTTCACGACGGCGTGATTGCCTCAGGCTTGATCGAGCCTGCATCCACTATCTGTTGAAGGAAAAATATTATGGCAGTAATTAATACTAACACCTTGTCACTGGTCACCCAGAACAACCTGAACAAATCTCAGTCTTCCCTGGGCACGGCGATTGAGCGCCTGTCTTCCGGCCTGCGCATCAACAGCGCTAAAGATGATGCTGCAGGTCAGGCGATTGCTAACCGCTTCACCTCTAACATCAACGGCCTGACCGTTGCTGCCCGTAACGCCAACGACGGTATCTCTCTGGCACAGACCGCTGAAGGCGCGCTGTCCGAGATCAACAACAACCTGCAGCGTGTGCGTGACCTGACCGTACAGGCGCAGAACAGCTCGAACTCTGCCTCAGACATCGACTCCATCCAGGCTGAAGTTAACCAGCGTATGGAAGAGATCAACCGCGTAACGTCGCAGACCGACTTCAACGGCATCAAAGTGCTGAACACCGGTTCTGGCACCAAAGATTATAGCTTCCAGGTGGGTTCAAAAGACGCCGAGACCATCTCCATTACGATCAGCTCAAGCGACAAGTTCAACCTCGCTAAGACTGGAGTCACTGGCGGTACTGCACTGAATACCCGTAGCATGGGTACGGGTGACACTGTCAATGGAACTGCACGTGCTACAGAAGCTGTCGGTTTTGATGTTCTCAAGGGCAAGGTTACCGGCGGTGCATCGGGTACAGCAGCTGGCTCGACGCCACTGGCCGATATCGATGACGCGATCAAATCAGTAGACGCACAGCGCAGCCTGCTGGGTGCCTCACAGAACCGCTTCGAGTCAACCATCACCAACCTGAACAATACCGTTAACAACCTGTCAGCTGCGCGCAGCCGTATTCAGGATTCTGATTACGCGACAGAAGTATCAAACATGTCGCGCGCGCAGATCCTGCAGCAGGCAGGTTCTTCGGTACTGGCGCAGGCCAACCAGGTGCCACAGACCATGCTGTCTCTGCTGCGTTAATATTGCCGCTTATTTCAAAGCCCTGCCATTGGCAGGGCTTTTTTTTACAAATAGTAATAACCGGGAATGAGAAGGTTTTATAGCGCTTATACTGCGATTGCATACGAAACTCCTGAGTAGACTTAACCGATATGGTTTTGTCTATTCAATGAACGTTATGCAGGAGAGGGTATGAATAACAATCTAATGGTGACCAGTCCACTATTGCCACCGCTTGATGAGTTTATCCCCTATCTGGAAGATATCTGGCAGAGCAAACGACTTACCAATGGTGGCCCTTTTCATCAACAACTTGAGCAGGCACTGGCTGATTATCTCGGCGTGCAGCACCTGAGCTTGTTTGCTAACGGAACGCTTGCTCTTGTGACAGCATTACAGGCATTGCGTATCACCGGCGAAGTCATCACAACCCCGTACTCCTTTGTGGCGACATCGCATTCTTTATTATGGAACGATATTAAGCCGGTATTTGTAGATATTGATCCGATCAGCTGCAATCTTGATCCTGCTAAAATTGAAGCAGCGATTACGCCTCAAACTACAGCAATCATGCCAGTTCATTGCTATGGCATACCCTGTGATGTTGATGCCATCCAGGAAATCGCCGATAAGTATGGTCTGAAGGTAATTTACGATGCTGCACATGCTTTCGCCGTGAAACGAGAAAATGAAAGTGTATTACTGCATGGTGATCTGTCCATTTTAAGCTTTCATGCTACAAAAGTATTTAATACATTTGAAGGTGGGGCGATTATTTGTCCAAATGAAAAAATAAAACGTCGTATTGATTACCTCAAGAACTTTGGATTCGCAGATGAGACGACAGTTGTCGCTGCAGGAATCAATGGTAAAATGAACGAGGTACAGGCTGCATTTGGATTATTGCAGCTGAAACATGTGGATAATGCTTTTCAGTGTCGGGCTGAAATATTTCAAAAATATGTTAATGCACTATCAGGCATTCAAGGCGTCTCTTTTAGCCATCTATCCGAAAACCTTGAATGGAATTATGCATATTGCGCAATTTTTATTGACGATACTCTTTTCCCAATGACAAGGGATGAGTTATATCAACAATTTAAAAAACAGGGAATATATGTACGTCGGTATTTCTACCCGTTAATTTCAGAATTTCCAATGTATAAGAATTATAGCTCCTCAGCTGTGGAAAACTTGCCTAATGCCATGGCTATTTCAAGAAAGGTGCTCTGTCTGCCGATCTATCCAACATTGAGTGAGCAAGAGCAGGATGACATTATTCAGGTAATTCTGGCTGCTGGTCAGGTTAAAGCAGCATGACGACCAAAAACTACACAAGATATGTTATTTTTAGCGGCGCTAATGAGAGGGCTATAATTGCCTCTTGCCGCTATTTTATAAGTAATAAAATTAGATTCTCCATAATTTCACGTCCCGCTGGCGATAAAGTGACCAGCACAAGTTATCGTCGATATATCCATGCAATCAGAAAGCAAGATGAATTAGATATAGAGGATATGCTACATTGCGTAAAAGAAATAACAAAGAAATTTCCAACTGATAAATTAATGTTGTTGCCGACGGCTGAGTCAATTAATCGTATTTATTTGAATTTTCGTCAACGGTTTATCACTACAGGACTTCATAGTGATCTATGCGATGAGGAGACTTATATGTTAATTTCTAACAAGTCGTCTTTTATCGCTCTGCTGGAGAGTTTTGGACTGGAAGCTCCAAAACAGATTAATGATCCCTGCGAGTTGGATATCCCATTCGTTGCCAAGCCGCTACGGGAATTTTCCCAGCAATCTGGTGAAAAATTGTATCCGGAATTAATTTTAGATAATTATGGCCTTAGTAAACATC
>NZ_SDFT01000215.1:0-1125 GCF_004916815.1 Pantoea sp. R102 | reverse complement strand
GGTGAAAGAGCTGCTGGAAGATCCGGCGCGTCTGCTGCTGGATGTCTGATTTTCGCCGGGCGCGCTGGCACGAGGCGCGCCCAAATTAACCCTGTTTAGATCTGAATGGATAGAACATCATGAACTTACACGAATACCAGGCGAAGCAGCTGTTTGCACGGTATGGTATGCCAGCACCGACTGGCTACGCCTGCACCACGCCACGTGAAGCCGAAGAAGCCGCCTCGAAAATTGGCGCGGGTCCGTGGGTGGTGAAATGTCAGGTTCATGCCGGTGGCCGCGGTAAAGCGGGCGGTGTGAAGGTGGTTAACAGTAAAGAAGACATTCGTGCTTTCGCTGAAAACTGGCTGGGCAAACGTCTGGTGACCTACCAGACTGACGCCAATGGTCAGCCGGTAAACCAGATCCTGGTTGAAGCGGCGACCGACATCGATCAGGAGCTGTATCTGGGTGCGGTGGTTGACCGTGCCACCCGTCGCGTGATCTTCATGGCGTCAACCGAAGGCGGCGTGGAAATCGAGAAAGTGGCGGAAGAAACCCCGCACCTGATCCACAAAATGGCGCTGGATCCGCTGACCGGTCCGCAGCCTTACCAGGGCCGCGAGCTGGCATTCAAACTGGGCCTGACCGGTAAGCAAGTCAGCCAGTTCACCAAAATTTTCATGGGTCTGGCGACCATGTTCCTGGAGCGCGACCTGGCGATGGTTGAGATCAACCCGCTGGTGATCACCAAACAGGGCGACCTGATCTGTCTGGATGGCAAACTGGGTGCCGACGGCAATGCCCTGTTCCGTCAGCCAGAGCTGCGTGAAATGCGTGACCCAAGCCAGGAAGACCCACGTGAAGCCCACGCGACTCAGTGGGAACTGAACTACGTCGCGCTGGAAGGCAACATTGGCTGTATGGTCAACGGCGCCGGTCTGGCAATGGGCACCATGGACATCGTGAAACACCACGGTGGTCAGCCTGCAAACTTCCTTGATGTTGGCGGCGGCGCAACCAAAGAGCGCGTGACTGAAGCCTTCAAAATCATCCTGTCTGACGATGCTGTAAAAGCGGTATTCGTTAACATCTTCGGCGGCATCGTGCGCTGCGACCTGATCGCAGACGGCATCATCGGTGCTG
>NZ_SDFT01000214.1:0-1986 GCF_004916815.1 Pantoea sp. R102 | reverse complement strand
AACGCATTCGGCGCATAAGCATACAGGTTTATCCCACCCGCCAGCCCTATCGGGTCCTGCTGAGTAAACCGCGCACTGTCCGGGTCATAGTAACGAAACAGATTGTAGTGCAGTCCGGTTTCACGGTCCAGGTACTGGCCCTGCATACGCAGGTTCTGGTCGTAGCCGGGCAGTTGCTGATGAGAGAAGGTGGAAAGGGATTACTGATCCTGACAGCGGGCGGCTAAAGAGAAAAAAGCCGGAAGGATCATTCAGATCGCTTCCGGCTTATTTTAATACTTCCTTATTTTCTCATACTGATAGGCAACATCGACTAATTCCTCTATCAGTCCATCTTCATCTGGCCAATCTAAAATAAAATGTGGATAACCAGGCATATAAGCCTTTGGATCCATTACCTTTATCATCTCTTCCAGTTCTTTTTTTACCTGCATCAATGCCTGGACTGAAAGAGGTGCTGTTTCGTTACGCTCATGCCGAATTATAGCATCAAGTACCTTTTTAAGGACGTTTTTTAATAAAAATTCGAAAGAAGAAATCATAACAAACATCCATATTTCCAAGGCTGAAGAATAAAAATCTGTTCTGCTCCTCCACTATATTGAGCACCATACTCAAATTGCGGTGCCGCTTTACCTATTATCATCGTTGCCCCTGGTTTTATCTGCCATTGTTTGATTCCAGTCATACCATTCCATTCATGAGGTAATGCCAAACCAGCCCTGTTCGTCTGAGGTGTAAATGTCTCAAAAAAATATTGACCTTCAGCTCTGGCAGTTTTTCCATAATCATGGAAGCGAGTTCCAAATTGATTATTCCCAGCTTTTTGAACGGATAAGGTATCTAAATCAACGGAATCAATTACTTGTTTGCTCTGGCCTTATTCACCCCCATGGAACGAAGGTATGCAGATGCATCTTTTGCACCTTTATAAGGATCCGAGCGGCCATCACCTGAACACTTACTCAACCCCAGCGGATCTATCCAACTGAACGCATTCGGCGCATAAGCATACAGGTTCAGCCCGCCCGCCAGTCCTATCGATTCATAGGGACGATTCTAGTGCGTCATATTTTTTAGCGAAGTTAAGATTCTGATGTGACTCATTTTTCGCGGACAGTTTTTCCTACGTTCTGCCGCCCGTTTACACGCTGATTTCGACGCGCATTTTTTACTCGCGAACTCATTTAAATCAGTAAGATAGCAAATCATGGACCATAAAAATACATTAAAGTATCAAGATCATCCTTATCTTTTACAGTTAATGTATTTTTTTCCATGCGGTCATATTTATGTCTAATTCCTTTCATTGGAATAGAATTATTGTTAGTTTTTGCTAAATCCATTAATTCATCAATATCAGACTTATTCTTTAAAGTCCTTTTCAGCAGTGCTAATAGCATTATTTCTGCGTCTTTTTTATCTAGCGTATACATTTTATCAATCCGGTAGTATTTTAATTGAATCAAAATGGATAACTTGTCCATCTGCATGTAACTGCACAGCACCACCTTTACCATATTCTGGGTATGCAGAGGCAAAGGGTTCTAATCTGGTTGGATGAGTATTACCATCCCATTTTGGAACAAAAGCTGTAGGCTTACCATTTTGATATAACTGTAAAGTATCGAACGTACCACGCATGCGGGCATCACTCCATGCCGGGGCAATCTGGAAACCATCTCTGGCAGCACTACCCGAAGCATATTTATCAAATCCAAAATACGTAACCGGAGCAGCTTTATTCTCTATTGTGGAGGATACAAACTTATTAATTGATCCGTCAGACTCCATATACTTCATGTGCCGATAAGCAGTAGAAGGCATTGTCGCACTTGGTCCATCAGGCCCCACATAAAAATCAGGTTTATCTTTGCCGCCGCCGCTACAGTTACGACTTAACCCCCACGGATCCACCCACCCCAGCGCATTCGGCGCATACTGGTACAGATTCAGCCCACCCGCCAACCCTATCGGGTCCTGCTG
>NZ_SDFT01000213.1:0-1901 GCF_004916815.1 Pantoea sp. R102 | reverse complement strand
GTGAAGGACCGACCGGTTCCGGCCAGGTTTCCGCCTGCACCTGGCATGCGGCGGCGACAGAAGCAGCCAACAGGCTGAGGAGTAATTGTTTTTTCATCAGTCTGGCATCCGGTGAGTCAGAACGGAAAGCATGCGCGCATTCAAATCAGGCTGGCCCCAGGGCAGGCTCCATGTGGAAAAGCCCAGCCAGATGATGCTGCCAGGCTCGACTTCAACATGCCGCTGATTCCAGTAAGCGATCGGCACCTGCTGCGTCTCACCTGACGGCGCAATCACCGTGGCCACGCTGCGTTCGGCACCCGATAAACGCGCATGCGGCGCGAGATAGTCACGCACCGTGCGTCCTGGCTGCCAGCTCTCACTGCCGGGATGGCTGAGTGCGCCCATCACCCGTACCTGCGTCGGCGCTGCCACGATGTACAGGTCGTAGCTGCCCTGCAGTTTACGGTTGGCTTTCGGACGCAGCCGCACCCAGTCGGGATCGAGCGAAGTAAACTGGCGCCCGGTAACCTGCAGGGCGCTGAGCTGCTGGATTACGCTGCCGATGGTTGCGGCCAGTGAAGCACCGCTGTCGGCCTGCCAGGCGCGCAGATCCGCCAGCAGCTGAGCGTGCTGCTGCTGCGCCACGGCGGTCGCACCGCGTTCGGCAATCACCGTGCCCGGCCACCAGCTGTGCAGCGCCGGGTTCGTTACCAGTTCGCTCAGCGTGCTGGCATGATCGATCTGGAAACTGCGCTGATCGTGCGCAGGGTGTACCGTCACCTGGCTATCCGCCAGCGCGTGGCTGGCCGCCGTGAGGGCGAATGTCGCCAGCAAAGAATTGATTTTTTTCATGATTTCGCCGGCTTCAAAAGGGTAGTTGCAATCGGGAACTGGTCAGCCGCCAGCATCTGCTGCGCCTGCAGCACCGTACCGTCGCGGTTATCGATCCAGAAGGTGTTCTGCCAGCTGACGCCGGGGCTCTCCATCTCTACCATTTCGTGCCAGACGCGGCAGGGCACCCGCTCGCCGGCGAGGTTCAGCACTTCATCGTCGCCGCGCTGAAAGGTGGAGTGGGCGGTGGCGGCGCGCACGTTGTCCTGCTCGCGCCACTGCACGACGCGCGTCCACTGCGCGCCATTTTGCAGCCGCAGCCCATCGGCCAGCGGATCCTGCGCCAGGTTACTGACGGCCTGCAGGTTGTCGCGCAGGCCGAGGGTTTTCACCAGGCGGCCGTGCTGCATCACCAGCATGGCTTTATCCTGGGTTACCCATTTCTGCTGGCCGTTTTCCAGGTAGCCCAACACCACAAAGATGCGCGGACCGTTATCGACGCGCGCATACAGGCTGGCATAGGGCAGAGTAGCGATTTGTTCATCGCTGACGGTGACATCGTCCGGACCGCTGATGGCGAGCATCACGGTCTGTTCGAGGCCTTTTTGCGTTTGTGTGCAAGCCTGCAGCAACAGGCAAAAAAGAAGCAGCAAAGAGAGTCGGCGCACTGTGTATCCCTGTCTCAATAGAGGCAAAAAACAAAAAATAACCACACGACTGTGTGGTTATGTTTAAAGGTGCTACATCAACGAGTGGTGCTCGTTGTGGTAGTGGTTGTTGTACCGGTATTTGCACCGTCGCCACCGCCAGCAGCGGCAACGCCGAGACCCACTAACGCACCGAGTGCGCCGATACCCACAGCGGTGGTCGCACCGGTCGAGATTGCTCCCGCCTGCGCGCCTGCTGCAGCACCGGCTTCTTCCGGTGCGGCAATCGCAGCGGAAGAAACGGCAACGTAAAGTAAGGCTGCACCGGCAACCATCAGTTTTTTCATAACAACGTTTCCTGCATCTTGATAAAACGTGAATGAAGGATATTACCCGTCATACCGTACGCTGCCGTCCGATGGCCGCTGGGCCGCATGCAGC